>WRCL01000376.1 GCA_009783975.1 Micrococcales bacterium | reverse complement strand
TACGACGCCGACCGCGGACGTTTTGACCTCGGCTCCCACGGCGCCGGCCGGCACTGGTCGAAGAACCCCGACAAGATCACCGTGATCATCAGCTACCGCAGCTCCACGACCCACGTCGGCAGCTACTACTCCAAAGGCAAACGCTCCGGCGAGGCCTACCGCACCGACTACCACCTGACGGTCTACGACGCGATCACCGGCACAGCGATCTCCAGCCGCACCTTCAGGGGGGACACCCCGCCGCGCACCCACACACAAGGCAACTTCCACGGCCGGACCGACCTCACCACCGGCGAGGTCCACGCCTACATCAACAGCATCTTCGAAGACTGACCAGGACACTGGGGACGGTTCTTATGTCCTGCCTGGTCAGCGCGTTGCGTCCCCCTCAGGCTAGACGCTGCGGAAGGCGCTGGTCGCGGTGATCTCGAACTGGTCGGGCTTCGCATCGTGGTCAACGGTTTGCGTCGAACGACACGTGTCTTCACGTGTCGTTCGACGCAAACCGTTGACCACGACGCGAAGCCCCGCCCACGCCCTGACCCAGGACATGGCAGGACATGGGGACGGTTCCTATGTCCTGCATGGTCAGCGCGGCGGCGTGTTCAGTCTGCCGGTGCCGCTCCCGCCGCCCGCAGCGTGCCGTCAACCTGACGTGGACAGCTGGGGCGATCTCGACGCTGAGCCGACACTGTCTCGGGCATCGGTCTAGGTCCGGGCAGGAAAACAGGTTGTCCGGCACCAGGGTGTGTGGAAGGTTGGCCCCGATGACCAAAGCCGAGCTCCGCAACGCGTTGGTGCGGGGGTTGGGCTCGGCGTTGGTGGAGCTGGAGACCTGCCAGGACCCGCACCAGCACCACGACGTCGTGCTCGCGGCGTGCCTGCGCAGCACCGTCTTCGACGCGCAGGTCGAGGGCGACCGTGGGTGGTACCTGCACAAGGCGGCGACCGCTGTCGGAGGCGGGTCGGTCGAAGAGGCCGTCATCGCCACGCTTCTGGGGCCTCGGCGGGTGGGCAGCGCAGACCACGTCCAGCTGTGCGCCATCGTGCACCAGTTCGCCGTCGCCGGGAGCCAGGGTGCCCACGCGGCGCTGGGCCAGCACTACCAGGTCCTGCTCGACACGATGCCGCAGGACCCGCCGCCACCGGATGTTTATGACGACACGTGGGACCGGTTGTCTTGCGTGTGCCACCATCTTGTGGAGCTGGGCGGGTGGGACGCCTGCGAGCAGATACTGCACGAGGTCAGCACGGCACATTCCCCCTACGTCCTGCAGCGACGGTCCTGGTTCTACGACGATGTGGTGGACGAGTTCGGCAAAGACCGGGTCGAGGCCGTCGTGGGCACGACCGTTGAGGCCTCCCAAGCCCCGGCGAGCGGCCCAGACACGCCGCGTCGGCCCACCTCGCCGGTCACGCTCGACGACCTCCTGGCAGGCCGCGCTGAGAGGTACCAGGCCATGCAATTCGTCCAAAGCGCGACCGAGCAGGACGTCAACCGGCTCCTCGAGGCAGCGGTGCGCGAACCTGACCGGCGCCCCAGGTCGCTGTGGGGGCTGCGCAAGTCGCCCTACCCGCTTGACGACGACCTGCTGTTCGCCCTGGCCCGCAACGACGACGAATACCTGCGCGATATCGCCTTCACAGTGATGGGGAACCACCCGTCTCCAACGCGGCGAGGGCTCGCCCTGGCATTGCTGGACACCGGGGAGCAGACCATCAACGCCATCGATCTCCTGGCCCGCACCATGGTCGCGTCCGACGAGCAACGGCTGTGTGACGCTGTGAAGTCGCTGCCTGTCGGCGACGAGGTCGACGGCGACTGGCACAGCGTGTGCTGGGCTGCCAACGCCAGCGTCGAGCGCCTGGATGACAACCCGACCACCGACCTGCTCCAGTACGTCTACCGCCAGGGGTACTGCAGCGTGTGCCGGTCCGGCACCGTGCGCCTCATGCACGACACGGGAGTCCTGCCAGACACGATCATGAATGAGTGCCTGCGTGACTCCTACGAGGAGACCCGGCAGCTCGCCAGGACTCTGGCCCCCAGCGCTCCTGGGCTCGACGGCTCGCCCGGGTCCTGAGGGTCAGCCATTGTCGGGCAAGGTCGAGTTCCCGACACAACGTAGAGCCCCGACGAATCAAGGCGGACGGCGTAACGAGGGAGCATACGCCCAGCAGACCGACCTCTAGGGTCCGTCCGCGTCCACGTCTCCACCGTCGAGCGCGCCACCGACGATGAGCCCGTCGACTACCTCACCGGCGCCGACATGGCCGAGCTCGAGCACACCGTCGCACGTGACCTGGGCCTCGTCCCGCAAGGACGATGAACCACAACCCGGACGAATGTTGCCTGACCAGGCAAGACATGGGAACCGTCCCCATTGTCTGCGTCCACGCCCTGGACATGGGGACGGTTCTTGTGTCCTGCCTGTTTCGTCAACCACGGCGGGGTGAGGACGTCGCCTCACCCCGCCGTGGTGCCGCTCAGCGTTCTTCTTCGCCGCGGATGAAGCGTTCGAGGCTTGCCCGGCCGGCGGTGTCTTCCATCTGCACCGGGGGAGACTTCATCAGGTAGGTCGAGGCGGACAGGATCGGGCCGCCGACACCGCGGTCCTTGGCGATCTTCGCGGCGCGGACGGCGTCGATGATGATGCCGGCCGAGTTCGGCGAGTCCCAGACCTCGAGCTTGTACTCCAGGTTCAGCGGGACCTCACCGAAGGCGCGGCCTTCCATGCGCACGTAGGCCCACTTGCGGTCGTCGAGCCAGGCGACGTAGTCCGACGGGCCGATGTGGACGTTGCGGGCACCCAGGTCGTGGGCGAGGTTCGAGGTGACAGCCTGGGTCTTGGAGATCTTCTTCGACTCCAGGCGCTCGCGCTCGAGCATGTTCTTGAAGTCCATGTTGCCGCCGACGTTCAGCTGGTAGGTGCGGT
>WRCL01000375.1 GCA_009783975.1 Micrococcales bacterium | reverse complement strand
GGGACCTGGGACGGCTGCGGGGTGGTCGGTTGTGACCAGGACGAGCGAACCGCCGTCGGCGAGGAGGGCCATCGTGAGCAGGTCGTCGAGGCGCACGGAGGTGTGGGGGTCGACGGGGCGCAGGACGCGCTGGGCGGCGCGGGCAGGACGCGCGGCGAGCTCGGCGTAGGTGAGCAGCGTCGTGGGGTCTGCCAGGGCCGGGTCGTCGGGGGCTGGAATGGCGACAGGGCCGAGCATGTCTGGCTGGGCGAGCAGGGTCGCGGCGGCGTCGAGGGCACCGTGCAGGGGTCCGTCGAACTGGCGGGCCAGGGGTGGCAGCGCGACGGCCACCTGGACGGCGCAGCTGGGGGTGGCGACGGGGTTGGTGGTGACGACGATATCCGCGGGTGTGACACAGGACGTGACACCGCTCACCTGCTCGGGTGTGGTGCTGCACGCACCGGGGACGACGACGCACGCACCGGTACGCCAGGCCCCGAGCGCCCAGCACACTGTGCGCCAGTGGACCGGCATATCCAGCGCGATTCGGACCCCTGGGTTAGCATCGGCCTCGTCGAGGAGGTAGTTGGCCGTCTTGGTCGCCCAGTTGTCGCAGGTTGCCCCGGACAGCTCGACCCGCTGCCCACCGTCGGCGTACCAGGTCACCCTGGGGCGCCCAGGGTTGGTGGCAAGGGCGTGGGCAAGGCGCTGGTTCCACTGAGACACCGTCCTACCGTAGGCCACCAACCTTCCACCACGGGTCGAAGGCCGGATGGGGCGACACCCGAGATTTCGGACGAATAGCACACCTGGACTTGACGTCAGGGAACGACACGCGTGTAATTCCATATCGAGACGACTTGCGCTGCGGCGCGGCGGTCGCGCTCGGCACGCACGACGCAGGCACGACGGAGGTAGAACATGTGGGACCTGCTGGACGACGAGTACCCCTGCGATGCTCGCACGCCTCCAGCCCCCTCGACGCTCGCCGACGTGCTGTCGTTGTTCGTCCCTGAGAGCACCGGCCCGGTCAGCTGGCAGGAGCGTGCCCTGTGCGCCCAGACCGACCCTGAGGCGTTCTTCCCTGAGAAGGGTGGCTCGACCCGCGAGGCCAAACGTGTGTGCACTGGCTGCGAGGTCCGCGCAGAGTGCCTGGAGTACGCGCTGGACAACGACGAACGCTTCGGGATCTGGGGCGGGCTGTCCGAACGGGAGCGGCGTAAGCTGCGGCGCCGGGTGGTCTGAGACATGCAACACCATCGACCGCTGCGCAGCCGTGTGCCCAGTCCTGACATATTCTCCGATGACGTGAGATGGACCTGAGATGACAGCAGGTCTCGTGGAACCTGACGTGGTCGTCGCTGCCCCGGTATGCGCCGACGTGACAGCAGTGCTCGTCACTGCCGGGGTCACCCCTTACCTCGTCGAGGCGCTGGACGCCGTGGCCGCCCAGACCCGCCCGCCGGCCGTCGTCCTGCTCGTCGACGTCGGCGGCCCGCGCGGCGCCGCCGAGCTGCTCGACACGACGTTCGCCGACGTCCCCGGCGTCCGCACAGCCCGCACTGCCGTCACAGCCCCAGCGTTCGGCGCCGCGGTCGCAGCGGGCCTGGCCAAGCTCAGCACCCGCACAACCTGGTTGTGGCTGCTGCACGACGACTGCGCCCCACGCCCCACAGCCCTGGCCGAGCTTGTCGACGCCGCAGGCCAGGGCACCTCCGTCGCCCTCGCCGGACCCAAGCAGCGCACGTGGACCGACCCAGAACGTCTCATCGAGGTCGGCCTGACCACGACCCGCGGCGGACGCCGGGTCACTGCTGCCGTCCGTGGCGAGCTCGACCAAGGCCAGCACGACGCGACCACCGACGTGCTCGCCGTCGGGACCGTCGCAGCCCTGGTCCGCCAGGACGTGTGGCAGCAGGTCGGCACAGACCCGGCCTTGGGCCCTTTTGGCGACGGGCTGGACCTGTCACGCCGGGTCCGGCTCGCAGGGCACCGGGTCGTCGTCGTGCCACGGGCCGTCGTCCGTCACGCCCAGGCCTCCTACCTCGGCCTACGCCCGCCGGTCGTCGAGCTCGACCGCCCCGACGCACAACCGCTGGGCGCAGGACCGGCCGGCGACCCTGGTCGGTCGTTGGCGGCCCGCCGCCGGTCTGCCGTCCACACCCAGCTTGTCCGCGCCGTGTGGTGGGCGGTGCCGTTCGTCGCCCTCGCGGCGCTGGTCGCGGCCCCTGTACGTGCGTTGGCCCGTCTGGTCGCTGGGGAGCCGGCGTTGGCCGGCCGTGAGCTCGGCGGCTGGGCCGCCCTGGCCCGGCCCCACGCGATCTGGCGCGGGCGCAGGGGTGTGGCCCGCGCGTCAGTGCTCCCGCGCCGTGCGTTGTGGCCGTTGCAGGCCACGTGGCGCCAGGTGTGGGCCGGTGCCAGCGAACGTCGTGCGAGCCGCGCCGGCCCGGCGCGCCCCCGGCGCAGCGACCTTGAAGCCGGCGAGCTGGCACGTCTTGCCAGACGGCGCCGCGGTGGGCTCGCGCTGCTGCTGCTCGCCTTGTGCGCTGTGTCTGCTGCGGCCTGGGCGGACCTGGGCGCGCGGGTGCTGGCCGGGGCCCGGCTCGTCGGGGGAGCGCTCGCTTTCGCCCCGACGACGTGGGACCAGGCGTGGACCGCGGCGACCTCAGGCTGGGTCGGCGAAGGGCTGGGCAGCGAAGGACCAGCCGACCCCCTCGCCCGGGTGCTCGCTGTCGGCGCTGCGCCTGTGGGTGGCGACGTGGGGGTCGTCGTCGCTGTCGTCCTTGGCGCAGCAGCCGTCGCAGCAGGGTGGGGCGCCTGGGTCGCGGCGGGCGCGGCGACCCGGTCGGTCCCGTGGCGGGTGTGGGCCGCGCTGGTGTGGGCGTTGGCCCCAGGCCTGCTCACCGCGACGAGCACAGGACGGGTCGGGGCGGTGATCGCACATGTGCTGCTTCCGTGG
>WRCL01000374.1 GCA_009783975.1 Micrococcales bacterium | reverse complement strand
TTTTCGAAGGCCACGTCGTTGATCCGGCTCAGGGGGATGACCCGGCCTGTGCGCTTGACGACACCACGCTGCTCGATGAGGCGGACGTTGGTGAGGGTGTAGGTCCACGAGAACCACCGCAGCACCGGCGCGGCCAGGACGGCGAGGATGATCACGAGCGTGATCCCACCGATGATGAGCCGGGCGGTGGTGTTGTTCACCACGACCATGACCAGGATCCCGATGGTCGCCAGCAGCGCGCTGATGAGGAACCGGCCAAAGAGGACCTTGATATGGGTGCGCACGGATATGATCGCGTGCTCACCATCGAGCAGCAGGTGGGGGCTGGGGTGCAGGTGGGTGTGGATAGCAGTCTTGGCCATGGATCGATTCTGCCACTGCACACGTGCTGGCGGGCACGAACAAGGCCGGTGGTGTGGTGCCGGCGTGGGTGAGTTGTGCGGCGAAAAACGCCGGTATCAGCCAGTTCTGCCCCACCGCGCCAAGGTGCCGGCGGGCACGACACGGTGACGGGCCAGGGCAGCTGTGGTCAACCCCAGGCCGCCGAGGGTCCACGCGGCCAAGACGAACACCGGGCCGACGATCGGTCCTGTGCCTGCGGCGTCCTGCAGACCGGCCAGCGCCGGGCCGAGCGGCGAGCCGCCGTACAGGTCGAGCACCGCCTGGGGGACCGTCGAGACGACCGCCGCGGCAAGCGCGATGGTCGCGACCAGAGCCCCGACGAACCGCCCGGTGCCGCCGAACGCCGCAGCCAGGCCCTGGTTGACCGCCGCGAACGCGACCCCGACCCCTGCGGCGAGCAGTGCGACCCGTACCCACGTGCCGGCGCTGAGGCCCAGCGGCCCGGCGAGCACGGCGGCGAGCCCGACCCCCTGGACGACGCCGACGGCTGCCGCAGGTGCGAACGACCCCAGCGCCAGGCGCCACGACGGATTCGTCGACCCCAGGGCCCGAGGCGTCGTCGGGGTGAGGACGACGAACGCCGCCAGAGCCCCGAGCCACAGCGCGAGGACCATGAAGTACGGCACGACCGACGAGCCGAACAGGTCCACGTCAGCACCTGTGGTCACCACAGGGTCGGCGATGACCGCGGCGAGCTGTGCGGCTTCTTGCGGGCTGTACGACCCGACAGACCCGCTCGCGTCGCGCAGGGCGTCGGCCAGGCTCGTCGCGCCAGGGGCAAGCTCTGCGACCGAGTCCGCGAGCTCACGTGCACCACCAGCAAGGTCACCGGTGCGTGCGGCGAGCCGGCTCGTGGCGTTGAACAGCTCGTTCGTCCCGGTCGCCGCCGCGGCCGCACCGGCGGCGAGATCGTCGGCCCCTGAGGCGAGCCCTGAGGCCCCTGAGGCGAGCGTCGCCGCACCGGCGGCTGACTCGCGGACGTACCCGTCGAGGGTCGCCAACCCTGTGGCAGACCCTGTGACACCGGCGAGCAGAGCGTTGGCCCCGGCTGCCAGGGATCCCGTGGCTGTGCTCAGCGCAGGCACGTTCGTCCCGTCGGGCAAGACCAGCCCGGTGTTGACCGCCTGGTTCACCTGCTGCGCGCCGGCGGCGACCTGGCCGGCGGCAGCGTCCATCGTGGTCATGTTCGTCGCCAGGGTGCCCGCACCGGCACGTGCCGCCGCGAGGTTGTCCGACAGCCCCGCAGGGTTCCCGGCCTGCTGGGACGCGATGAGCGCGATGAGCTGCTGGCACGGGCCACCAGGTGACGGGTCGGCCTGGCACGCCTGGGCCAGGCCGCTGGCTGTGGTCAAGAACGTGCCCAGACCCTGGTTCGCTGCGGCGAGGGCACCGGCGAGGTCGTTGGCGCCCGCGCTGCTCTGGTGGACCCCGCCGGCCAGGCCTGAGGCCCCGGCCGCCAGTGCTGAGGCTGCGGTGGACAGGCTCGCCGGGTCGCCTGGCGAGGTCCCGTTCACCGCCGTCGCGAGCTGGGCGGCACCGGCGACGAGCAGGAGCGCCCCCGGCAGGCCCTGTTCGGCGGCGCCCGCCGCAGCCGAGGTCTGCCCCGACAGCTGGGCCAACGCATCAGCCAGCGACGTCGTGCCGCCCGACAACCCGTTCACCCCCTCTGCCAGGCCTTTGGTGCCCGACGCCAACGTCCCGGCGCCGGTGGCCAAGGACCCTGCCCCGGACCTCAGCTCACCAGCGCCGTCGGCGAGCTGCCCGGCACCGTCGGCGAGTCCTGTCGCCCCCTGCGCCGCCGTGCCAGTGCCGCTGGCGAGCTGGCCAGCACCGTCGGCAGCCGTGCCCAGCTCGGAGCCGATCGTCGTGAACCCTGTGAGGACACCGTCGAGGTACCCCTGGGTGAGCCTGACCCCGAGCACCTGGCTCGCGGTCGAGGTGATGGTCGCGGCGATGACCGCGTCCAGCGGCCGGGCCCGTGGTGAGGTGCGCAAGGTCACCTGGGCCTGTTGTGCGTCCGTGGTGCCTGGGGTCGTCCATGACATCGCTGTCGCCGAGAAGTCCTCGCCGATCTCGACCACTGCGACGTACGCCCCTGACGCCAGCCCCGAGGCGGCATCGGCGGCGTTGGTGATCTCCCAGGTGAGGTTTGCTGACGAGGTGTGCCCAGAGATGTTCGCCGAGCCATCTGCTGGTGAGGTGACCAGCCCTGCGGCGAGCAGACGGCCAAGGATCAGGGGCCGGCCGTCGACCTGCACCCCGGTGTCAGCGTTGACGACCGCGGCAGTCATCCGGTCGAGGTGCTCGGTGGGTTTCCACAGGGCCCAGGTGAGCAGAGCACCGATGGTCAACGGCACCAACACGAGCCCGGCGATGGTGAACCAGGTGCCGCGTCCGCCCCCACGGGGACGTTCGGGGCGGAACACCGCAGACCACAACGACACAGCGCTCATCGGGCGACCTCCTGGAGGGAGCGGGCTGGCAGGGTCAACGTCTCGGCGTCGGCCAGGGCCCCCGGTTCGGTGGCGGAGGCGACGAC
>WRCL01000373.1 GCA_009783975.1 Micrococcales bacterium | reverse complement strand
CGTCGACCTGTCGCACGTCTCGGTCGCGACGATGCACGCAGCCCTTGACGCGACGGCGGCGCCGGTGGTCTTCTCCCACAGCTGCGCCCGCGCGGTGTGCGACGTGCCGCGCAACGTGCCTGACGACGTGCTCGTGCGGCTCGCCGGCAACGGCGGGGTGTGCATGGTCGCGTTCGTGCCGCAGTTCGTCTCACCGCCGGTGGCCCAGTGGTGCGCCGACGGTGAGGCTCTCGCCGCCGCCGACGGCATCACCCCCGCCGACCACGAGCAGTTCATGTCGTTCGTCGAGCGCTACCAGGCCGCGCACCCCGCTCCGCGCAGCACCCTGGCCGACGTCGTCGCACATATCGAGCACATCCGTGAGGTCGCCGGGGTTGCCCATGTCGGTCTTGGCGGCGACTACGACGGCGCCCCGGGGTTCCCCGACGGTCTGCACGACGTCTCGTGCTACCCCCGTCTGCTCGCCGCGTTGGCTGAACGCGGATGGTCGCCAGCCGATCTTGGCGCTCTGGCCAGCGCGAACACCCTGCGCGTCCTACGCGATGCTGAACAGGTCGCCCACCGGCAACCTCCCGCCTGACACCACGAACCGTCCTGTCGCCAGCACCCCGTCTCGGGCCGAGCTTCGATGGTTCCATGGCGAGGTCGACGATTGCACCGTCGCACCCGCCGTGGAACCAACGAGCTCGGCCCGAGCCGGTCGACGGCTAGCTCAGCTGGCCGCCGTCGACGCGCAGCTGGGTGCCGGTGACGAACGACGAGGCGTCGGAGGCGAGGAACAGCACCGCGCTGGCGATGTCTTCGGCTTCGGCGTAGCGGCCGAGGGGGATGCCTGCGGCGATACCCTGTCCGGCTTCGGCGGCGTGACCGGGGGCGAAACCTTCTTCCAGGCGGCGCATCATCATCGTGTTCACCGGCGACGGGTGGACGGAGTTGACGCGCACCTGGTACTGGGCCGCTTCGTTGGCCGCGAGCCTGGTCAGCCCGGTGATCGCGAACTTCGAGGTGACGTATGGCGTCACACCCAGACCTGGGCCGGCGGTGAGCCCGCCGACCGACGAGGTGTTGATGACCGACCCGGAGCGCTTGGCGTACATGATGGGCAGCACGTGCTGCAGCCCCAGGTAGGTCCCGCGGACGTTGATGGCCATGACCCGGTCGAAGTCGGCGATGTCCTGGTCGACCAGCGCAGCGACCTTGCCCTCGATCCCCGCGTTGTTGAAGAACACGTCGACGGTCCCGAACGCCGCAACCGTCGCCTCGACGTACGCCTTGACGTCGGCTTCCTTCGACACGTCTGCGGTGACGGTGATGAGCTGGTCTCCCGCACCGATCTTGGCGGCGACCGACGCCAAGGCCTCAGCGGAGATGTCCACCAGGGCGACCTTGCACCCCTGGTCGACGAACGCCTGCCCCGCCGCGGCACCCAGCCCGCCCGCTCCGCCAGTGATGATGACAACTTTGCCTTTGAGGTCGTCGTAGACCATGAGCTTTCCTCTTCCTGAACACGGGCACCGGACAGTGCTCCCCCGAGGCTACCCCCGCCCGAGGCGTATCCAACCCCCGCCCCACCGCCTCACCAGACACAGGACTGTCCTCCCCCGTGGCCGGCCGCTGACCAGGCAAGACACAGGAACCGTCCCCACTGTCCTGCACAGTCGCCATAGGGTGATGGCCCCCCAGGGCCATCACCGGGGGGCCACGGGGGGCTCGCCCCCCGTGCAGGTGCGGGGCTAGGCCCCGCACGACATCGGTGAGCGACCACGGCGAGGCCGTGCCGAGCATGGGTATGCCAGAGCGAGCGGAGACGGTGGGATTTGAACCCACGGAAGGAGTTACCCCCTTCACGGCCTTAGCAGGGCCGCGCACTAGGCCACTATGCGACGTCTCCCGGACAGGTGCTCAGAGCCTACCGGTCGTGGGGGCTGCCCCCAAACCCAACGTCGGCGGGGGTCGACGGTGGGGCATGGTGAGTCAGGCGGAGGGCGCGGGATTCGAACCCGCGGAGACGGTTGCCCGCCTCGGCAGTTTTCAAGACTGCTGCCTTCGACCGCTCGGCCAGCCCTCCAGGCACGTGCAGACGGTAGCACCTTCGCGCACGCCGACGGGACAGCCTGGGACCGCACACCGGCGGCGGCGCCGGGGTTGGTGCCCCAGGTGGGTACCGCGGGTGGGGCAGGTCAGGAGGCGGTCCGGGCGCGCAGACGCTCCATGGCAAGCTTGACCAGCGAGATCAGGGCCTGCTTGGTGGCGGCACGGGACCGGGCGTCGGTGTACAGGATCGGCACGTCGGCACTGATGGCCAAGGCTTCACGCACGTCGTCGAGGGTGTGGCGGGCAACACCGTCGAAGCAGTTGACGCCGACGACGAACGGGATACCGCGCGACTCGAAGTAGTCCACGGCGGGGAAGCACTGGTCGAGACGTTCGGTGTCGACGAGCACGACGGCGCCGATGGCTCCTCGGACCAGGTCGTCCCACATGAACAAGAAGCGGTCTTGGCCGGGGGTGCCGAACAGGTACAGCCACAGCTGGCCTGGCAGGGCGATACGGCCGAAGTCCATGGCCACGGTGGTCGTGGTCTTGAGGTTGGTGACGCCACCGGCGTCGTCCACGCCGACCGAGTGCTCGGTCATCGCCGCTTCTGTGTTGAGCGGTTCGATGTCCGAGATGGACCCGATGAACGTGGTCTTGCCGACGGCGAAGCCGCCAGCGACGATGATCTTGACGACGGTCGGGGCGACGCTCGCCGCTTTCCCAGCCGAGCTGGTGACCGGTGCGTCAAAGGGCGGAAATGCCATTGAGAACACTCTCCAAGACGCTCAGCGACAGAGCAGGCGAACCGCCTTCAACCGGCGAGGCGCCGCTCTCGGTGCTGTTGATGATGCGGACGTAGTCACCGTCGGCGAGATCGGACACGATGATCCGAGTCACCCCGATCGGCAGG
>WRCL01000372.1 GCA_009783975.1 Micrococcales bacterium | reverse complement strand
GGGCTACCCCTCCGACGGGATGCCTGAGACTGGCGTTCCCGGTTCCTACGGGTACGACGGGCAGGGGAAGTTGCTGGCTTACGCCAACGACCGCCCAAGCTACGCACCTGGCCAGGTCGAGGAGGTGTGGCGCAAGGCGTCGCCAGCGTGGGAGTGGGACGAGGGCACCAAGACCTGGAACCGGCTCGAAGACATCCGCGACGCTGTGCGGGTCCAGGATGTCGACGGGAACTGGTACTGGGTAGAGTGGGATCCCGTGGCAGGCGGGCCACGTGACTGGGATATGGGCCACCTTCCAGATCATGAGTACCGGAAGCTGCGTGACAGGTATCTCTCCGGTGATGTGGATGTGGACACTTTCTTGGCCGAGTACCATAACCCGGACCGCTATGGGGTGCAGGACCCTGGTCGGAACCGGGCGCACATGGACGAGACTCCGTAACATGTGAACGAAGAATGGAGACCTGCGGTGGCATTCATCTCGGCCGTCGGGGCGGCGATGTCTGGTACGCTGGAAGACTTCAAGCAGTTTTACGTTCCTGGAACGGCAAACCAGCCGACACGCAGCGGAGACTCGCTCGTGATGATCGCTGTCGGGAACAGCGCTCCGGAGAATCGGTTCGCGATCGCGAACTACCTGATCGACGATGGGGCCGATGTGACGTGGACCGATCCCAGAGGCAAGTACTCGGTCCTGCACGTGCTCGTCGCCCAGATGGTGCCGAAAATGTCGATCGCAACATCTGACTGCGACCTTCTGGTACGCTTGATGGACGAGGGCGCGGACGTGAACCAGGTCGCAACTAAATGGGGCACGGTGATTCAGTGCCTGCACGCCAAGACGATGAACCTGTTGTCGGAGGAGGCCTTGGTGCCGGTGTACGACGTGGTGTTCGCCCGCCCGGACTTGGACCTGTTCAAGACGGGGTCGTTCGGGCAGTCGTCGTACCGGACGGTGTGGTTGTGGCGTGATGAGTGCCCGGTGTTGTGGGAGCGGGTGGAACGTTGGCTGGCTGACCACGGTGTGGTCGCCCCAGAAGAGGAGAGGAGGCCCCAATGAGTGGTCTGCCGTATGTGGAGATCATCCCGAAGTCGGGGGCGTGCATCGCGTCGAACAACGTCGTGGAGCGCCGTGGGCGTATCCGGTGGATGGTGCGTGAGCATGGTCATGGTCCGGCGGACAACGGGTGGCGGGTGTTCTCGGCGATCGACACCTCTGAGTACCTGTCGCGTGCGGAGAACATGCAGGTGGTCGCGTTCAACCAGCTGTGTGCGCTGGAACCGGCGCTGATCGGGATCTACGACCTGCCGGTGGGGTCGGACCTTCAGGTCGTCGACGACGGGCAGCGTATCCGGATCGTCGAGACCCAGACCGGCCGTGAGCTGGCCGAGGACGAGCTGTACGTCCCGGGCAACCCCCCACGGGACTGGGGACCAGCCACCCCTCACCCGGCCCGTTGACTTGACCAGGTGGGTGGGCTACGCAGTGGTCACTGCGGCAGGGGACCGAGCCTGCCGCGCAGGGCGTCACGCAGGCCGGCGGCCATGAGGGGGACGCGGGTGCGCCGTGGTGGGACGGCGAGCAGGTAGTACACGATGTAGCGGGTGATCCAGGCGAGGTAGCCCAGGCGCCAGCGCGGGGGCATCACCTTTGTGCGGACGAGCCAGATGGTGTTGCGCACGGTGTAGTAGTTGCGCAGCGGGTGCTGGATGTGCACGTCACGTGAGCGCCACAGCACACGGCGGGTCGTCTCGCCGAGGCTGTGGGTGAGCACAGCCCCGACGACGACACCCAGGCGCCACCCGTGGCGCCGGGCGCGCAAGCCCCACTCGAGGTCGACGTGGTCGATGAACAAGGCTTTGTCCATGGCGCCGACCTCGTCGACGACGCGCAGGTCGACCAGGCAGCCTGAGGCCACGAGGAACGCGACCTCGACGACGGTGCCTGGGGTTGTCGGCAGCGCAGGAATCCGGCGCGGACCGCTGCCCTGGTCGGTGAACACCAGCGGGGCCTCGCCGGTGCGCGGGTCGACCGGGACCGGGCCGACAGCGCCGAGGCGGCCGGTCGCGTCGGCGTCCAGGGCAGCGAGCAGGCGTGCGACCATGTCCGGTGCGGGGTCTGAGTCGTCGTCGAACAGCAGCACGTGCGTGGCCCCGTCGGCGCGTGCCTGGTCGATCCCACGGTTCTGGGCTGCGGCGACACCAAGGTTCTCACCCAGGGCGAGCAGCGTCCCGCGCGGGCCCAAGGTCACCTCGAGCGCTGCGACGGTCTCAGCGCTGCTGCCGTTGTCGACGACGACGACACCGTCGACCTGGGGCACCAGGGCGTCGAGCAGGTGCCCGACCTCAGTACCAGGGTGGTAGGTGACGACGACCGCCACGACGCGCCGGTCCACGTCAGCGTCCGGCGTACTGGGCGCAGACCTCCCAGGTCGGCAGCAGGCCCGCCGCCTGCGCCTGGGCGAGCGAGACCGCCGCCTCGTCCTTGGCTGACAGCAACGGCACAACCGGGTTGCCTGCACGGTCGTGGTCTGGCCAGGTGATCGCCAGGTCTGGGTCGAGCGGGTTGATCCCGTGCTCGCGGTCTGGTGCGTAGCCGGTCGAGCACAGGTACGCCACGCTCGAGCCGTCGGCCAGGGACATGAACGCGTGGCCCAGACCTTCGGCGAGGTAGACCGCACGGCGGTCGACGTCGTCGAGCGCCACCGTGTCCCACTGGCCGAAGGTCGGCGAGCCGGTGCGGATGTCCACGACGACGTCAAGCACCGCCCCGGTCATGCAGGTGACGTATTTCGCCTGGCCAGGGGGGACGTCAGCGAAGTGCACACCACGCACGACCCCTGCGGCCGACACCGACAGGTTTGCCTGGCGCAGGTCGAGCTGGTGCCCAGCCGCCTGCTGGAAGCTGGTGTCGGTGAACCACTCCAGGAACACCCCACGCGGGTCGCCG
>WRCL01000371.1 GCA_009783975.1 Micrococcales bacterium | reverse complement strand
GCGGCGGATGCCGGCGTACTTCTCCGTGCGGCCCCTGGCCGCCTCACGCTGGGTGCGCCTGGCGCTGGGGGTGGCTGTCGGGCTCGTCGTCGGCGGGCTCGCCCTCGTCGCAGGGTCGGCACCTGTGGCCGACCCCATCGCCAGGCACTTTCCCGAACAGGCGCTGGACTGGGGGCACGGACGCAACGTCGTCAACGTCACCCTTGTCGACATCCGTGCCTGGGACACCGTCGGGGAGATCTCGGTGCTGCTCGTCGCGGCGACCGGGGTCGCCTCGATGGTGTTCGTCTCACGGCGCACCGGCCGGATCTTCCGCACCGACGAAGCCTCCGCCGACCCCGGGGTGTGGTCCGAAGAGGCCGACCCGCCCACACCACCGCTGCCCGACCCCGCCGAGGACAGCACCGCACGTAACGCCCAGTGGTTGCGCGCGGTGAGCACCTTGGCCCCCCGACGACGCTCGGTGGTGTTCGAGGTCGTCGCCCGGCTGCTGTTCCACACGATGATCGTGTACTCGGTGTACCTGCTGTTCTCTGGGCACAACGCCCCTGGGGGCGGGTTCGTCGCAGGTCTGGTCATCGGGATCGCCCTGACTGTGCGGTACCTGGCCGGCGGACGCTACGAGCTGGGCGAGGCCGCCCCGGTGCAACCTGGGGCGTTGCTGGGTGCTGGGTTGTTCGTCGCCGCCGGGACAGGGGTCGCGGCGATGGCGTCCGGGGCGCCGGTGTTCACCTCCAGCGTCTGGCACCTGCACCTGCCGCTGGTCGGCAACGTCGACCTGGTCACGAGCCTGTTCTTCGACATCGGGGTGTACCTGGTCGTCGTCGGGCTCGTCCTGGACATCTTGCGCACCTTGGGCGCCGAGCTGGACCGGCGTGCAGAGTCCGGCGACGACCCGTTCTTCGTCCCCGGTGAACCGCCGGCCCCACAGCAGGCGGGGGTGGACCAGTGAGCGACCTGACCCCCAACCTCACACTCATCGTCGTCATCGTCGTGCTCACCGCCGGCGGGGTGTACCTGCTGCTCGAACGCAGCCTCACACGTATCGTCCTGGGCCTGGTCATGCTGTCCAACGCGGTGAACCTGCTGCTCCTGGTCGCCGGGGGTGCCGCCGGACACCCGCCGATCATCACCGACGACATGCCCGCTGACGTGCTCACCGAGACGATGGCTGACCCGCTGGCCCAGGCGATGGTCCTCACCGCGATCGTCATCACCTTGGGCCTGACCGCGTTCTTGCTCGCCATGGGGTACCGCTCGTGGCAGCTGCACCGCCACGACGAGGTCGCCGACGACGACGAGGACCGCCGGATCGCCCGCCTGGCAGCACGTGACCGTCCCGCGGTGCGCGGCGCCGACACCGACGAAGGCATGGACCTGGACGTCGAGGCCGGCGAGACCCGCGACGAGACCGACGGCGCCCCAGCCCCAGGCGGTGAGGCCCCATGAGCTGGCTCGTACCGTTGCCGGTGATCTTGCCGCTGCTCGGGGCAGGGTTGACCCTTGCGCTGTTCGGCCGTCCCCGGCTGCAGAAGTTCGTGTCGGTGACGACGCTCACCACGGTCCTGGCTGTGTCGGTGACGTTGCTCGTCGCGGTGTGCGACGGGCCGTTGGTGCTGGAGATCGGCGGATGGGCAGGGCGCGGCGACCCAGCGGTCGGGATCGTCGTGGTCGCCGACCGGCTCTCAGCGTTGATGCTCACCGTCTCGGCCGCGGTGACGTTGTGCGTCTTGGTGTACTCCCAGGCACAAGGCGACGACGAGGAGACCACCGCCCAGCGCCTGGGGCCGGTGTCGATCTACCACCCGACGTACCTGATCTTGACCGCCGGGGTCGCCAACGCGTTCGTCTCAGGTGACCTGTTCAACATCTACGTCGGGTTCGAGGCGCTGCTCGCCGCGTCGTACGTGCTGCTCACCTTGGGCGGGACAGCCGAACGTATCCGGGCCGGGTCGGTGTACGTCGTCGTGGCGATCACCTCCTCGCTGCTGTTCTTGATCGGCATCGCCGTGGCCTACGGGGCGACCGGCACGCTCAACCTCGCGCAGATGGGCGAGCGTATGGCCGACGTCGACCCTGGTGTGCGCCTGCTCGTGGCGATGCTGCTGCTCATCGCGTTCGGGATCAAGGCGGCGATATTCCCCCTGGCGTTCTGGTTGCCTGACTCCTACCCCACGGCCCCCGCGCCGGTGACCGCTGTGTTCGCCGGGTTGCTGACCAAGGTCGGGGTGTACGCGATGATCCGCACCCGGGCCCTGCTGTTCCCCGGAGGGGGCCTGGACGACGTGCTCATGTGGATGGCCCTGGCGACGATGATCGTGGGGATCCTTGGCGCTGTGGCACAGGACGACATCAAACGGTTGCTGTCGTTCACCTTGATCAGCCATATCGGGTTCATGGTGTTCGGGGTCGCGCTCGCGACGACCGAGGCGTGGTCGGCGGCGATCTACTACGTCGTGCACCACATCACCGTGCAGACTGCGTTGTTCTTGGTCGCTGGGCTCGTCGAACGGTACGGGGGCACGACGTCGCTGTCGCGGTTGGGGGGGATGGCCAAAGGCGCCCCGGTCATCGCTGTGCTGTTCTTCGTCCCGGCGCTCAACCTCGCGGGGATCCCGCCGCTGTCAGGGTTCGTCGGCAAGGTCGGGTTGCTCGAAGCCGCAGCGCAGGTCGGCACCCCTGTGGCCTATGCGCTGGTCGCCGGGTCGGTCGTCACCTCCTTGCTCACCTTGTACGCGATGGTCAAAGCGTGGAACAAGGCGTTCTGGCAACCCGCCCCGCGCCCGTTGCCGGCCCGCCGCGTCCCCGCCGGGATGCTGTGGCCCGCCACCGGCCTCGTCGCCGCGTCCCTGGGCCTGACCGTCGCCGCCGGCCCCCTGTACGACTACACCACCAGGACCGCCCGCGACCTGTCCGAACGCGACCCGTACGTCTCGGTCGTCCTGCCCGCGGGGCCTG
>WRCL01000370.1 GCA_009783975.1 Micrococcales bacterium | reverse complement strand
ACCCCGGGAAGGTCGCAGAAGCGGACATCGATGAACTTGACGTCTTCGTCGGTGATGAACGCCAGGACTTCGGCGGGGTTGGAGAACATCCGCGGCTCCTCGGTCGGTCGCGCCCGCGGGTACGGGCTGTCGTGAGGTTACGGGCGAGTCGTGGCGCCCGCGACGTGTGGCTCGTACGTTACCGGGCCCGCGGCGGGCTCAGCGGCCCCTCAGACCCTTGCGGTCGGGCCGTACCCGCATCGGGTCGATACCTTTGGGCACCGGCAGCTTGGCACCACCCATCGCGACGAGGCGTTTGTTCACCGCTTCGACCTCTTGTTTGGTCAGGGCCGGTTTGAGCTTGGACAGGTACCGGGTGAGCCGGCGCAGGGGCACCTGGTCCTCGCCGTTGCCCATCTGCACCAAGATCACCGGGACACCCCCAGCGACACGGGCGCAGCGTTTGCGCTCACCGTCGAGCAGGCGTGCGACCCGGTGCGGCGGTCCCTCGCTCACCAGGACCACCCCGGGCCGGCCCACCCCGCGGAAGACGGTGTCTTGCTGGGGGTTCATGGCTGTGGGTTCCTGGGCGAACGTCCACCCGCGTTTGAGGGTCGACAGTGCCGCGTACGCCGCCCCTGGCTGGCCCTCGATCTGCGAGTAGGCGGCCACCTCGACCCGGCGGGACAAGAACAGCATCGCCCCGACCAGCCCGAACGTGAAACCGAGCAGACCCCAGTACCAGAACTTGCCGGTGACCACCCCGCCGATGGCGACGAACGCTGCGGTGACGACCACCACGATCCCGGCGAGGATCCACACGGTGCGCCGGTCGTACTCCTGGGTGATCTTGTATGCCTTCCACAGGTGGTTGTACCACCGGGGTTTCTTGGCCTTCTTGGGTTTCGTGGCTTCAGGTAACGCGTCGGCGCTAGTAGACTTGCGGGCCATGGTGCGTCAGTCTAGCGGCCGGTGGGCCTGCGGGTGCACACCTGGCGCCGGCGACGCAGGATGGTGGGTGCACGCCCATGACGGCCGGTGGTCTGATGGGCACGGCTCTTGTCGCCCACGTGTGGCCGATGAGTTCGAGCGTCGTTCCGGAAGGGGAATGCCGTAGTGAAGATCCTGATGAGCGTCTCGTCGCGGCACGGCGGCACGTCCGAGATCGGTGCGCGGGTAGCACAGGGTCTGCGCGACAGTGCCCATGACGTGGAGGTCATCCCTCCTGACGATGTCACCACGGTGGACCAGTACGACGGCGTCGTCCTGGGCACCTCGGTGTACTTCGGACGGGTCGGGCTGGACATCAAGGACATGGTCGACCGCCAGGGCGGGGCGCTGCGCGGCCGTCCGGTGTGGATGTTCTGGTCTGGTCCGGTCGACGACCAGCCCGAACGTGTCCCGGTCCCTGAAGACGTCGTCGACGTCGCGCACAACGCCGGTGCGCGGCAGGTCCACGTGTTCGGTGGCAGGGTCGTCCGCGAAGAGCTGACAGTGACCGAGAAGTCGCTGCTCGCCCGGCTCCCGCTCGAACCCGGTGACCACCGTGACCTCGACGCTGCGTACGCGTGGGGCCGGCGTGTGGCCACCGAGATGGCCAGCAGCTGGTCTGGGTGAAACTGGGCCGCGTTGCGAAAGTCCGTGCGCAAGCGAGGCGCGTCCGGGGCGTGCGCTCGCAAGGCGGAGGACGACAGTCGCAGCAGCGCTGCGGGGCGAGGATCGACAACGCCGCGAGCGTGCGCCCCGGACGCGCCGTAGCGCGCAGGGACTTTCGCAACACGGCCTAGCCGTGCAGGGACCTCTTGGTCCAGCGCGCCGCCGCGGTGATGTCTGGGTGGGAGAACCGGAAATGGCTGGCCCGCAGCACGGCTGGGTCCGCACGGGTCGAACCGAGCACCTCAGAGGCCATGTCACCAAGGACCAGACGTACCGGCGGGGTGGGGACTGCCAGGACCGACCGCCGGCGCAGGTGCGCGGCGAGGGTGTTGATGAGCTCGCGGTTGGGGGTCGCGGCCGCGACGAGGTTGACCGGCCCGTGGACCTCAGCGCGCAGCAGGTGCTCGATCGCCCGGACCTCGTCAGGCAGGGTGATCCACGGCCAGTACTGGCGGCCTGAGCCGAACCGGGCGCCGAGCCCAGCGCGGATCATCGGCAGCAACCGCGCCAGCGCACCACCAGCAGGTGACAGCACGATCCCGGTGCGCAGCAGCACCAGGCGGCACCCGGCATCGGCTGCTGGTTGCGCTGCGGCTTCCCAGCGGCGCACGACGTCGGCGAGGAACGTCTGGCCGTACGGTTCGTCCTCGGTGAGCAGGTCCTCGCCGCGGTCGCCGTAGGCACCGGTCGCCGAGGCTTGCAGCAGCACCCGTGGCCCGTCGTCCATCGCGGCGACCGTACGCGCGAGCAACCCGGCAGTACGCACCCGTGAGGCGATGATCTCCCGGCGTCGTTCACGTCCCAGGCCCAGCGGTGCGCCGGCGAGGTCGATGACCGCGTCGGCTCCAGCCAGGACCTCTGGGTCGAGCCGGCCCAGGCCGGGGTCCCAGGTCGCCTCGTGGGCGCCGTGCGTGTCACGGCGCACGAGGCGGACGACCTCGTGCCCTCCGTCGCGCAGCACCGGGACCAGCGCCTGACCGACAAGCCCGTGCGACCCTGCGATGACGATCCGCATGGCTACCCGCCGAGGTCGACGTCGAAGGCACCCTCTTCGACGCGGGCCTTGACAGCAGCCAAGAAGCGGGCAGCGTCGGGTCCGTCGACCAGCCGGTGGTCGTAGGACAACGACAGGTAGCACATCGAGCGGATCGCCAGAGAGTCAGACCCGGCCGCTGTGGTGACGACCACCGGCCGGCGCACGACAGCACCGGTCGCCAAGACCGCCGAGGTGCGCCACGGCACGATCGGGGTGTCGATGAGCGCCCCGCCAGCGCCAGTGTCGGTGACGGTGAACGTCGCACCGGACAGCTCATCAGGAGCGAGCTT
>WRCL01000369.1 GCA_009783975.1 Micrococcales bacterium | reverse complement strand
CGCCGCGCCGCTCGCCGACGCCGGGTACCAGCTGTACGGGCTGGACCTGCGCGACTGCGGCCGCTCGGCCCGGCCCGAGCGCCCGATCAACGACACAGACAACCTCGCCCGGTACACCGAGGAGGTCGACCGGGCGGTGCGCGAGCTCGCGCTCGTGCACTCCAAGGTCGTCGTCGCCGGGCACTCCACCGGCGGGCTCACCGCAGCGTTGTGGGCCGACGCCCGCCCGTACCTCGTCTCACGCGGCACCCTGGCGGCGCTGGTCCTGAACTCCCCGTGGCTGGACCTGCGCGCCGGCCGCTGGGCGAAGACCGCCGTCTCGGCTGGCGTGGACGTCCTCGGCCGCGTCGCCCCGCGCACCGTGGTCACCCACCTCGGCGAGCACTACGGCAGGGCCCTGCACCGCAGCGGCACCGGCGAGTGGGACTACGACCTGGCGTGGAAGGCCTACGACTCGGCTCCTGTGACCGCCGGGTTCGTCCGCTCGGTGCGCCGGGCCCAGGCCCGCGTCGCCCACGGCCTGGACATCGGGTGCCCGGTGCTCGTCATGGCCTCAGGTGCGTCCAGCCGCGGCGACCGCCCCCACGACGCCCTGCTCACCACCGACTGCGTCGTCGACGTCGCCGACATCGAGCGTCTGGCCCCGCGCCTGGGCGCTGATGTGACGTTCAAGCAGGTCGACGGTGGCGCCCACGACCTGTCGTTGTCGCCGCCGCCCGCGCGCGAGGCGTTCGTCGCCACGGTCATCGACTTCCTCGACGCCCGCGTCACGGCCTGAGCTGGCTCAGCCGATCTGGACGACGATGTGCTGGCCGGTGCCCAAAACGGCTTCGTACGCGGTGAGCAGCCCGTAGAAGCTGGCGGCGAGGTCCGCCTTGAGCCGCACCGGGTCGTCTGACCACACCGCCGGGTAGACGCCGTGGTCAGCAAAAGCGGCAAAATCCACCGCGCGCAGCATCACGTCGATGTCCACCGCGCGCAGGGCGGCGACGCGCAAGACGAGCTCGTCGGCTTTGGTGCAGCTGATCCACGGGTCGTCGCAGACCCGGTGCACCCCGACAACAGCCTCCGACAGCGGGTCGTCGACCGGGGTCCACGCCGATGTGCCCGTGAGCAAGAAGTGCAGCCCGTCCCACCCGGTGTCCATGTCGTAGTGCCCGGCGGTGCCGTACAGGTCGTCGTCGAGCGCGGCGAAACGGTCGTACAGCTCGTCGGCGTCCAGCGCGACGAGCTCACCCAGGGTCTGGTCGTCCACCGGGACGTATTGTGCGGTCAGGCCCACGCACCCACTGTATCGACCGTCCCCGTTGTCCTGGGCCCGCTCAGCCCCGCCAGCCGCGCCTCGACCCGCTCGACCTTGCCATCAAGCTCCCCGGCGCGCCCGGGGCGGATATCAGCCTTGAGCACCAGGCTCACCCGCCCCGCGTATGCCCCCACAGCCTCCGTCGCCCGCCGCACCACGTCCATGACCTCGTCCCACTCCCCTTCGACAGTCGTGAACATCGCATCAGTGCGGTTCGCCAACCCCGACGCCCGCACCACCTGCACGGCCGCAGCCACCGCCTGCGACACCGACTCCGACGACCCCACCGGCGACACCGAGAACGCAACCAACATGCCCCCATCATCGCACCAGGCCGCCACGGGATCGAGGTCGACGAATGCCCTGGACGCGCGGCCTACCCTGGGTGTGTGGTGCGTCTGTGGGTCGACGAGTGGGAGATCGCCTGCTGTGGCGATCTGGGTGCGCCTGGAGACGATGTGTGTCTGCAGGTCGCCCTGTGGGTCGTGTCGCAGTACCCGGCGCGGAACGCCGTGTTCGACCTCACTGCACAACCATCGACCTCAACTCCGTGTGCAGCGCAGGTGCGGCCGTGCGCCCCGCGCCGCGATGGGGAAGACAGTGGACGGTTCCGATTGTTTCCCGTCTGACCAGCGCAGATGCCTGGGGCAATGGCGTCTCGTCCAAGGCATGGGTTGCACGCGGAGGCAAGGGTTTGAAGACTTGTTTTCGCGTGGACGCCTTGTCTTCGCCGACGCTGACCCGGGGGGCGTGGCTAGTTTCGACGTTCCACGCAGTCGGTCGGCTGATGAGGCGAGCGTGCAGCGGATGCTGCTGGGCTTGGGCGGAAAATGGGTTGTGCTGCCCTGTTAGCCTGGCGCCGCGGTGCAGGCGGTGCGGTACGACGATGGGATGAGTTCACGATGGCCGGTCCTGGGGATGCGCCCTCCTGGCGGTACGAAGACGTCATGGGATCGGTCGACGGTGATGCCGACCACGCCCAGCAGCTGTACGAGCAGGCGATCGCCGCCAACCCTGGCGATGCGGCAGTGCTCGTTGGTTACGCAGTGTTCCTCACCGGTGTACGCAACGACGCCGACGCCGCGCAGGACATGTACCACCAGGCGCTGGACGCCGACCCTGACCGCGCCGACACCCTGGGCGAGTACGCCCTGTTCTTGGAGGGAGTTCGTGCCGATCCGGGCTGTGTCCAGTTCTACGAACGGGCGGTCGCCGCTGATCCTCACCACGCGTACAACCTCGCGAATTTCGCGGAATTCCTGGAGACCCGGGACGTCGACCGGGCCGAGCGGCTGTACGAACAGGCGATCGCCGCGGACCCCCACCACGCGTACGCCCTGGGGTTCTTCGCGTGGTTCTTGGCGCGGATCCGCGACGACAACGACCGTGCGGAGGAGCTGTTCCGACGAGCAGCCGAGTCGGACCCGTCCGCGGGCCGGGTTGGGACCTACGCGTGGTTCCTGCAGAACCGTCATGATCCAGACCGGGCGCGCGAGGCGTACGAACGGGCAGTCGCCATTGACCCTGACGACACAGCCAACCTCACCGGCCTTGCGCATGTGCTGGAGAGCACCGACCCAGACCGCGCCGAGGCGCTGTACGAAAAGGTGCTCGCCGCTGACCCGAACCGCGAGCCCAGCCTGTGGCGTTTCGCAAGGTTCCTGGACGAGGTGCGGGGCGACAACGACCGGTCGGACCAGAT
>WRCL01000368.1 GCA_009783975.1 Micrococcales bacterium | reverse complement strand
GTCGTTCTGCGCGCGCCAGGCCCGCAACCACCCGGCGATGGTGTGGACGACTTCTTCTGGGACGTCGAGCGTGGCACGATAGGTGATCATGTGGGGCTCCCTCGCGGGTCGGTATGTTGGCGCTTACCAGCTTTTCGCGCCGGAGCCCCACATGCCCGCGCGACACGCCGCGACCGTGCAGACCAGGGGCGCAACCCACCCCACGCCCCGGGGCCACACGTTTATCAGCTGGCCATCAGCCCGCACATTCCTGGTGAGAAAACCTCAGTCTACCGCCAGGTTCGCCGAAGAACTGCCGAGCCGTCCTCGTTGTCCTGTCGGGCAGATGATGCGCCATGCGCGCTTCGGGTTCGTGGCACCCCAACAGGGTAGTAGGGTTGGCCCGGAGCCCGGAAACGTCGTGCTGAGAGAAGGTACTTGTGGCCGCGACACCGCCGTGGGGAACACCGTCGCCGGTAGGTGGGGTTGGTCCGGTTCCAGATTTCGGCGCAGCGCCGTCGTGGCAGCTGCGTCGAGAGGTGGACAGCAGTTTTGACGACGGTCGCTGCGAGAGCGAGCACCTCGACATCGTTGTGGGGACCGAGCACGACGCGATCGCCCGGCTCATGCAGTTCGCGTTGGCAAAGGCCCAGACTCTCGCCCCGGCGAGGGGGTACCGGATCACGCAGGACGGGACCAGGCTCGTCGTGTCTTCCGTCGAGCCTGGGCCGGGCAGGACCTACCACCGTGAGTACCGGTTCACGGCGGCGCGGATCTGGTGACGGTCCCGCCGGGCGACAAGCACGACGGGTGAGCCCTGCCCCTGCGCCTGGATCCAGGCTGTCAGGGGGCGGTGGGGACAGATGGCTCGACGCACTGAGCTGGGCGTGCCGCGGGTGGAGGTGGGGTTACCGAGTCGCTGACCAGGCAGGATAGTAGCACCCGTCCCCATTGTCCTTCGGGCCCGTGCGACGCACGCGCTACAGTGCCGGTGTGAGACGGCCATGGCTGCGGGTCGCTGGGACCTTGTTCGCTGTGGCGTGGGGTGGCAACGAGTTCACGCCGCTGCTGGTGATGTACCGCGCCGACGGACAGATGAGCGCACTAACCGTCGACCTGCTGCTCGGGGCGTACGTGCTGGGGATCGTCCCGGCGCTGCTCGTCGGGGGGGCGTTGTCGGACCGCCATGGCCGTCGGCCGTTGCTGGTGTGGTCGCCGCTGTTCGGGATCCTCGGCTCGGCGGTGCTTGCTGCCGGTGCTGGCCAGCCGCTCGTCCTGGCGGCGGGGCGGATCTGCTCGGGCATCGCGCTGGGGCTGGTCATGGCTGTGGGGACCAGCTGGGTCAAAGAGCTGTCGACCGACGCCCCAGGTAGTGGGGCCCGGCGGGCGTCGTTGTCGCTGACCGCCGGGTTCGGGATGGGTGCTGGGGTTGCCGCGTCGCTGGCCCAGTGGGGTCCGTGGCACGCCCAGCTGCCGTACCTGGTGAACATCGTCCTCACCGCTGTGGCCGGGCTGGTGCTGCTCACCGCACCAGAGACGCGCGCCCGGGCGACGGACCCCGGGCCTCTGCGTCACGACCTGCGCATCCCGGCGAGCGGCCACCGGCGGTTCTTGCTCGTCGTCGCCCCGACCGCACCGTGGGTGTTCGGCACCGCAGTCAGCGCCTACGCGATCTTGCCTGGGTTGCTCGCGGCGCAGGTCCCGGGTCTGGCCGTGGGGTTCTCTGGGTTGATGTGCCTGGTCGCCCTAGGAACCGGTGTTGGGGTCCAGCTCGCCGGACGCGGGCTGGACAACCCGCGCTCGGCCCGCGGGGTGGCTGTGGCCCTGGCGGTCGCCGTCCCGGGGATGGTCCTGGCCGCGGTGACTGCGACGACCCGTTCGACTCTCGTGGGCTTGGTCGCCGCGGCTGTGCTCGGTGCGGCGTACGGGTTGCTGCTGCTCGGGGGGCTGCAAGAGGTCCAGCGCATCGCCACCGCCGACGACCTCGCCGGCCTCACCGCGGTGTACTACTCGCTGTCCTACCTGGGGTTCTTCGTCCCGGCGGTGCTCGCAGCCCTGGACCCGCTCGTCGGCTACCCCACCTTGTTCGGCCTCGGTGCCGTCCTGGCCGCCGCCTGCCTGGCCCTCGTCCTGGCCAACCGTCACCGGGCACTGGACAGTGGGGACGGTTCCTATGTCTTGACTGGTCAGAGGCCTCAAGCGCGGACGGGCGGCCCGGCGGGCGACCGTGCCACCCCAGGTCAGGCCCAGCCAAGCTCGTGGAGGCGGTCGTCGTCGATACCGAAGTGGTGGGCGATCTCGTGGACGACGGTGACGGCGACCTCTTCGGCAACCTCCTCAGCGTCGGCGCAGATCGCCAGGGTGGGCAGACGGTAGATGGTGATCCGGTCAGGCAGGGCACCGGTGGCCCACCACTGGTCACGTTCGGTCAGGGGCGTGCCTTCGTACAGCCCGAGGAGGTCTGGTTCGTCGTCGGCGGGGCTGTCGTCGACAAGGATGACGACGTTGTCCATCAGGCGCGTCAGCTCGGGGGGCACAAGGTCCAGGGCGTCGGCGACGGCCTCCTCGAACTCCTCGGCTGACATCTCGACCATGGCCCCTATCCTTGCGCATGGCGCACGGGGGCACAGGGACAATGGGACAGTCCTGCTCCCAGCCGAGGACGATAGGCACGGTCCGGATGCGCAGATCGTCAGACCATGAGGTAGCCGTCGCTGTCCAGGGAGAATGGCGACCCGGGTTTTGCCGTCAGGTAGAGGATCCCGTAGATCAGCCCCCACCAGGCGCCGAGGCCAAAGGTGACGAAAGTCACCGCCAGCTGGGCTATCCCGATTCCTGTGTTGCCCCGGTAGAACTCGCCCACGCCGAAGCCGCCCAGGAGGATTCCCAGTATGCCGGCCGTCGTCTTGGACTTCGGGCCGACGACGAAGACGCCGTAGGGAGTCGGCATCGGCTGTCCGGGAGCTGGTGGGTAGTAGGAGGCACCCTGAGCGGGCATACCCGGAGGGGCCCCGTACACCGGTTGCGGC
>WRCL01000367.1 GCA_009783975.1 Micrococcales bacterium | reverse complement strand
GATGGTCGTCCACGCCGAGGGCAAGTCCGGCAAGCGCACGGTGCGTTTTCTCGGGGGCGGCGGTCCGCGCTGGTTCCAGCGTGGTGTCGTCACCGGTGCGGCCGCGTCTGACCCCGCCGCTGCCCGCGCTGTCGAAGACCTGTTCGCCGGGTGCGTCGTCGTGCGCGGCACCACCGCCATGCCACCGCGGGACCTGCTGGAGATGCGCCTGCCCGACCAGGCGCCGGCCACCGAACCCGAAGAACCCGAGTTTGACCCGCTCACCCGTGGTCCGGAGATCACCGAGATTCGATGACCATGTCGTTGCGTGAACGCGTCCGGTCGTTGCTCGCCTCACGTGACCAGGTCGAGGCGAGCGAGGAGCGGGCCGACGCGCTGAGCGTCACCGGGTCGACGCCTGTGGTCGATCTCGCCGACCGGTGCCGCGCCACCGCCTGCGGTGTGCTGCGGTCGGTGACCTTGCGCCCGCGCGACGGCGCCCCAGCGTTGGAGGCTGAGCTGTACGACGGGTCGGGGTCGCTGGACGTGGTCTGGTTGGGACGGCGCGAGATCGCTGGGATCGTCCCGGGCAGACGGATCGTCGTGGAGGGGATGGTCACCCACGTCGACGGGCGTCGTACCATGTACAACCCCGCCTACCAGCTGCGGCCACGACCCCATGAGTGAACCGATGGACAACCCAGTGACCGAATCCACGCCCGCCACCGACCCGGCTGCCGGTCGGGGCGTGCGCGCCGTCGCCCAAGAGGAGTTCTCCTTCAGCGCCGCTGTCGGCGGGGTCCGTGGGATGGTCGAGGCCGTCGCCCCCGTCGTGGTGTTCGTCGTGGTGTACCTCGTCTCGGGCCAGCGCCTGGTCCCCCCGGTCGTCGCCGCAGGTGCTGTGGCCCTGGTCGCGGTGGTCGTGCGCCTGGTCCAGCGGACCCCGGTGACCCAGGCCGTCTCAGGGGTGTTCGGGGTCGCCGTCGGCGTGGTGTGGGCGCTGGCCTCTGGCCGTGCGGAGAACTATTTCGCCTGGGGTCTGTGGACGAACCTCGCGTACCTCGTCGGGACGCTGGTGACGGTGCTCATCGGCTGGCCGCTCGTGGGGGTGCTGCTCGGGCTGTTCGCTGCCGACGGGCCTCTGGCCGGGGGACCGTGGTCACGTGTGGGCCAGTTCCGCGCCGACCGGTCGTTGCGGCGCCGGGCGAGCATCGCGACATGGGCGTGGGTGGCGCTGTTCGGGGTGCGTCTGGCCGTGCAGGTCCCCTTGTACGCATCGCAGGAAGTCGCGTGGCTGGGCACCGCCAAGCTCGTCATGGGTGTGCCGCTGTTCGCCGTCGTGCTGTGGTTCAGCTGGGTTCTCCTCCGGCCAGCACACGCAGCACAGCAGCCTCCTGCACATCACGACCGGTGACGAACAACAGCTCGTCGTGCCCTTCGAGGGTGTCGTCGGGGCTGGGTGACAGCGGCCGGGTGTCGCGCACGATGCACGCGAGCACGGTGTCGGGCGGCCAGACGATGTCGCCGACCATCCGCCCGACCAGCGGCGAGTCGTCAGGCAGCGTCACCTCGCGGATATCAGCGCGGGACTGGTGGAAGGTGAAGATCTTCACCAGGTCTCCGACGCTGACCGCCTCCTCGACCATCGCGGTCATGATCCGCGGGGTCGACACGGCCACGTCCACGCCCCACGCCTGGCCGAACATCCACTCGTTCTTCGGGTTGTTCACCCGCGCGACGGTCCGTGGCATCCCGAACTCGGTCTTGGCCAGCAACGACACCACGAGGTTCGCCTTGTCGTCACCGGTCGCGGCGACCATGACGTCGTAGGACTCGGTGTCCATGTCACGCAGGGTCGGCAGCTCGCACGCGTCGCCGAGCACCCACTGCGCCTCGGGGGCCTGCGCGACGCGCATCGCCGAGGCCTGCCGGTCGACGATGGTCACCTCGTGCCCGTGCACGAGCAGCTCACGGGCGATGGACAGGCCGACCGAGCCGGCCCCAGCCACGACGATCTTCACACCACGCTCCTCACTCGTGCGGTGGGCGTGCGGTCAGGGCGCGTTCGACCGCTGGGGCGTCGTCGGCGGCCATGAGCATGTGCACGACGTCGTTCTCCTGGAGCACTGTCGAGGCCGTCACCATCACACCCTCGCCGTAGCGGGTGAGGTAGGCGACCCGGGCCCGGCTCGCCTCTTCCAGGCGGCGCACCGGCAGGCCCACCCACGAGGGGTCCAGGTCCACCTGGGCGAGAACGACCTTGCCTGACGGGTCGCGGTACGCCTCGGTGGTGCCCATGGGCAGCAACCGGCGCAGCACCTGGTCAGCCGTCCAGCGGACTGTCGCGACCGTGGGGATGCCCAGACGCTGGTAGACCTCGGCGCGGTCCGGGTCGTAGATCCGTGCGACGACGTTGGACACCCCGAACGTCTCGCGCACGACCCGTGCGGCGACGATGTTCGAGTTGTCCCCGTCGGCGACCGCGGCGAACCCGTACGCGTCGTCGATCCCGGCGGTCGTCAGCGTGTCACGGTCGAACCCCAGCCCGGTGACCTTGTTGCCCTCGAACGCCTCAGGCAGGCGCCGGAACGCCTCAGGGTTCTGGTCGACCACAGCCACGGAGTGCCCGCGTTCTTGCAGGGACAGCGCGAGCATCGCCCCGACCCGCCCACAGCCCATGATGACGAAGTGCACGACCACCAAGGTTACTCCGCCGCGGCCAGCACCGGAGGTGGGGCGGTGGTGAGGCCGACGAGGACGACGCCGCGACGTGCTCGCCCAGTGCCGCAGACGGGGTGCACCGTGTTCTGGCAGTGCCATAACATAGACGTCCGTGCCGGACCTGCGCGACGCCGCCAAACGGCTGCTCGTGGGCCGACCGGTCCGCAGCGACAAGCTGGGCCGCACCTTGCTGCCCAAACGCCTCGCACTGCCGGTCTTCGCCTCAGACGCCATCTCGTCGTTGGCCTACGCCCCCGACGAGATCTTGCTCACCCTTGCGTTCGCCGGGGCCAGCGCTGTGCTGCTGTCGCCGTGGGT
>WRCL01000366.1 GCA_009783975.1 Micrococcales bacterium | reverse complement strand
GCTTGCCGGACTTGCCCTCGGCGTGGACGACCATCTTCGCGGCGACCTCAGTGCCGAACCTGCCGTGCACCTCGTCGGCCCGTCCCCCGTCAGCGCGGATCTGGTCGACGACCTCGGTGCGGATCTCGTCCCAGATCCCTGCGGTGCGCGGGGCGGCGAACGGCTGCAGCTGCAGCTCAGAACCGCCGACTTCGACCCGCACCCGGATCAACCGTCCCGACGGGTCGGTGTCCATGTGGACCTTCAGCCCCGACGGGACCGGGACGAGCAGACCACCCAGGTCGAGGTACGGGCCTGGCGGCCGGGGGTCTAAGGCGTCCCACGGGCCTGTGCGTGGCGGCCCGTCGGCGACAGGCACGTCCTGCTCGGCGGGCGCGTCGGCTTCCGGCGCGTCGTCAGGTCTCACCCGGCTGAACAGACCCACGGTCGACTCCAAACTGTCATACGACGAGTGCAGGTTGCAGGGTATCTCACACAGACGACCAGCCACCGGACGAGCCGAAGCCGGCCTCACCACGTGCAGAGGGCGGCAACGCCTCGACGTGCACGAACTGCGCCTGGGCGACGCGCTGGACGACGAGCTGGGCGATCCGGTCACCGCGGTGCAGCACCACAGACGCAGCCGCGTCGGTGTTGAGCAACGTGACCTTGATCTCGCCCCGGTACCCGGCGTCGACGGTGCCAGGGGCGTTGACGATGGTCAGGCCGTGGCGGGCGGCCAGACCAGAACGGGGGTGGATGAACCCGGCCCACCCGTCGGGCAGGGCCACGGCGACACCTGTGGGGACCGTCATGCGTTGGCCTGGCGCGAGCTCGACGTCGACGGCGGTGACCAGGTCTGCCCCAGCGTCACCGGGGCACGCGTACGACGGGGCTGGCAGGTCTGGGTCGAGGCGCTGCAGAAGCACACGCACCTGCGGCGAGGCTGTGCTGTCAGACGACGCCTCAGAGGTGCCCATCACCCAGCCCGGATCCACCGGTGCGCTCAGGCGGCGCACTCGGAGCACACCGGCATCCCGTCCTTCTCGTAGGCCAGCTGGCTGCGGTGGTGCACCAAGAAGCACAGCGAGCACGTGAACTCGTCCGCCTGGCGCGGCAGCACCCGCACAGACAGCTCCTCGCCAGACAGGTCGGCGCCGGGCAGCTCGAACCCCTCGGCGGCTTCGGTCTCGTCCTCGTCGACGACACCGGAGTTCTTGTCGGTCCTGCGGGCCTGGAGCTCTTGGAGGGAGTCCTCTGAGAGCTCTTCCTCGTTCTTGCGCGGCGCGTCGTAGTCGGTAGCCATCGGCGGCGTCTCTCTTCGTCGTACGTCGGGTCGTCCCGGCATGTCAATGCGTGGCGACCCAGTTTTGTTCCCGTCACAGCAGCGGCACGGATTGTGCACCATGAACCCCCCGGGTGTGAAACGACACCACGAGGAGGTGCGAGGTTCACACCAGATCGTCGGCTCTCGCCTGCTCCAGGTAGGTGATGAGCTCAGGCAGGCGCCCCGGGTGCCCGGCCACCGTCATCGCCGGACCTGCACACGTTCCGCGCAGACCGCTGACCTGGGCACCTGCCTCCTGCGCGATGAGGGCTCCGGCAGCCAGGTCCCACGGGTTGAGCCCGGTCTCGTAGAACAGGTCGAGGCGCCCGTCGGCGACCGCGCACAGGTCCAGACCCGCTGAGCCCATACGCCGCAGGTCACGTACCTGGGGCAGCAGCCCGGCGACGACCTGGCCCTGGCGTTCGCGGACCTCACGGCGGTACCCGAACCCTGTGCCGAGCAGGCACAGCCCCAGCTCGGGCGGTGGTCCCACGTGCAGCTGGCGCCCGTCGCACCACGCCCCGCCACCACGGGTCGCGGTCCACGTGTGGTCCAGGGCCGGTGCGCGCACACATGAGGCGAGCACCGTCCACGTCGCAGGGTCAGGGACGCCCGGTGCGGTGACCGCGGCGACGAGCACCGCGTAGGACGCCAGCCCGTACAGGTAGTTCACGGTCCCGTCGATGGGGTCGACCACCCAGGTGACACCGCTGGTGCCAGGTTCGTAGCCCTGCTCTTCGCCGAGGATGCCGTCACCAGGGCGCACCTGGTGCAGGTATGTGCGCAGGCACTGCTCAGCGGCGAGGTCCATCGCGGTGACGACGTCTTGTGGGCTGGTCTTGGTCGTGGCGACCTCGACCCGGTCAGGGCGGCCGTCGTGGATGAGCGAGGCGGCCTGGCACGCTGCGTCGTGGGCGACGTTCGTGAGCTCGGCGAGGACGGCGTGGTTGGGCACAGCTGGTCCGGTCATAGGCCCATCCTGCCGTGGACGGCGCGCACGACTGCGAGGCGCACCGGCCCATATCCGTCCGAACAGCCGCGCGAGGTGGCAGGCTGGCCCCCGGAGGTGTCTATGCCTGAGCTGGAGCTGGTGGGTCTGGACCCAGACAGCGAGCACATCGTCTTGCGCGGCGACGACGACGCACAGTTCACGCTGCCCATCACCGAGGCGCTGCGCACCGCTGTGCGCCGCGGACGGGTCCAACCCACCCCGGCGCCCACCGACCAGCCTGTGCCGCTGACCCCACGCGAGATCCAGGCCCGCATCCGGGCCGGGGAGACCGCCGCCGAGATCGCAGCGTCGGCCGACGTCACCGTCCAGCACGTGCGGCGGTTCGAAGGTCCTGTGCTCGACGAGCGCGAGTACCACGCGCTCCAAGCACGTTCAGCCCCTGTGGGCCGCGAGGCTGACGCCCCAGCGCTGGGAGACCTCGTCGCCGACCGTCTGGCCGCCCGCGGTGTCGACCTTGGGTCGCTGGTCTGGGACGCTGTGCGCGAAAGGTCAGGTCCGTGGGTCGTCGTCGCACGGTTCGCCGCTGCTGGGCACCCGGTCGAAGCCCGCTGGACGTTCGACCCGACGACCAAAGCGCTCACCGCCACCGAGGACGAGGCCCGGTGGCTGTCAGAGACCGAGATCGCCGAACCACCTGTGCGCCGGCACCTCACCGCGGTCCGCCCGGTGGTCTACGACCTCGCCGAGGCGACGACCGACCCCAGCGCCCT
>WRCL01000365.1 GCA_009783975.1 Micrococcales bacterium | reverse complement strand
GGTGGAGAACGGCTTTCCCGGCGTCGACATCCATGTGCGCGGCAACGAGGTGTCGTTCTCCGGTCCGCCCGGGGACGTCGCCCTGGCCGCACGGCTGGTCGACGAGCTGGTCGAGACTGTCGCCGCCGGGACCCGGATCGGGCCAGAGGTCGTGGGCCGCTCGATCGCGATGCTCGCCGCTGGCACCCCAGTACGTCCGGTCGACGTGCTCACCTTCGACGTGCTGTCGACCCGTGGGCGCACGATCCGCCCGAAGACCGCCGGGCAAAAACAGTACGTCGACGCGATCGACTCGCACACCCTCACCTTCGGTATCGGGCCAGCCGGCACCGGCAAGACGTACCTGGCGATGGCCAAGGCGGTCCAGGCCCTGCAGGCCAAACGGGTCAACCGCATCGTGCTCACCCGTCCGGCGGTCGAGGCCGGCGAGCGTCTGGGGTTCTTGCCCGGGTCGTTGGCCGAGAAGATCGACCCGTACCTGCGCCCGCTGTACGACGCCCTGCACGACATGGTCGACCCTGAGTCGATCCCACGGCTGCTCGAGGCTGGCACGATCGAGGTGGCCCCGCTGGCCTACATGCGCGGACGGACCCTCAACGACTCGTTCATCATCCTCGACGAGGCGCAGAACACCACGAGCGAGCAGATGAAGATGTTCTTGACCCGCCTGGGGTTCGGCTCGACCGTCGTGGTCACCGGGGACGTCACCCAGGTCGACCTGCCCACTGCGGCCATCTGCGGCCTGCGCGAGGTCGAACAGGTGCTCGCCGACGTCGACGACATCGCGTTCTGCCGCCTGACCTCTGCTGACGTGGTCCGTCACCGGCTCGTGGCCCAGATCATCGACGCCTATGCCACCGCCGAGAACCACCGTGCGTCGGGCCACCTGCCCGGGCCGCGTCCCGGGTGACACCTGGCGACGCCCCGGTCGTAGCGCAGCACGAACCGCCCCCACACGGTGATCGTCCGGTTTCCGGCGGTATCGTGTGCCTGGTGCTGCCACGTGCAGCAGGTCAGCCCACACCTATCGGACATGGAACCCTCGGCGATGCCGGTCAGCTGGATCTTGGCGGTGGACTTCGGTACCACGAACACCGGCGCGGCCATCCGGTTCGCCGACGGCAGGGTGGAAAAGGTCAAGCTCGACCCGAGCTCTGACACGATGCCGTCAGCGGCGGTGCTGACCGACGGCCAGTGGCGGGTGGGACGAGCCGCGCTCAACGCCCGGTGGACCAGCCCCCAGACGTTCGTCGGGTCGCCCAAAGACCGGCTGGGCCACGAACCTCTGCTGCTGGGCGACGTGCTGGTCGACCCCGCCGAGGTCGCCGCTGGCGTCATCGCCTTGGTGCGCGACCGGGCGGTGGCGGCCGCCGGGGGAGGTGCACCCGACCGGTTGGTGCTCACCCACCCGGCCCGCTGGGGCCAGGCACGCCTCGCCTCCCTGCGAGAGGCCGCCCGGCTGGCAGGGTTCCCCACCGACTGCGTGCGTCTGCTGCCCGAACCGATCGCTGCGCTGCACGCCCATGTGCCGCCTGGGTCGTTGCCGCCCGGGTCGCGTGTGGCGGTGGTCGATATCGGCGGGGGTACGTGCGACGTCGCGGTGCTGCACGTCACCGACGACCCCGCCCCGGGCAAGGACCTGCTGGTCGTCGCGCAGGAGGGCGACGACCAGCTCGGTGGGAACCACCTGGACGACCTGTTGTACCAGTGGGTCGTGTCCCAGCTGGGCGCCTCGGGACACACCGACATGGTCGCCGCTCTGCAGGCCCCAGCGAACCAGCACGCGACGATGACCTTGCTCGACATGGTCCGTTCGGCAAAGCAGGACCTGTCGGAGCACACCAGCGCCCCTGTGGCTGTGTCGGTCGGCGGGAACACGACCACGGTGACCATCACCCGTGACGAGTACGACGCGCTCATCGCCGAACCTGTCGCCCGCGCCGCCGACCTCGCAGCCCGTGCCCTGGCCGCGTCAGCCACGACCGAGCTCGCCGCGTTGTACCTCACCGGCGGTACCGCCTACACCCCGGCGTTCGCACGTGCTCTGCACCAGGTCACGGGGATCCTCACCGCCCCGATCGGCGACCCCAAGCTGGCGGTGGCCCTCGGGGCGCTGCGGACGCCGACGGCGGTGCTCGACCCGACCGAGCTGTTCCAGCTCACCCAAGAGCTGGCGGCGACCCGGCAGGCGCAGACCGAACCGCAGGTCTTCGACGCTCCGGTCTCACACGCCCAGGCACCGCACGAACAGGTGCCACCCACCCAGGTCCTCCCCGCCCAGGCGCCGCATCGTGTGGGCGGGGACCGGGACGGACAACGCCCGGCCCCTCGTCTGGCAGGTCCGAGGCGCAAGGCTGTGGTCGTGGTTGTCGGCGCTGTCGTGGCCGTCGGTGCCATCGCCGGGCTGTGGGCCGTCTGGCACAACATGAGCAGCGGACCGGCGACCCACGCCACGTCGCCGTCGATTCCGCCCTCGACCGCTGGGCCGCATCCGTGCTGGAACGGCACAGACGACGCCGACACATGCCCAGGCTTCACAGGGAGCGTCGCGGTGAGGTACGCCTTCGCCCCTGCCGACCCCGCCGGGTGCCGACCGACGCGGACGGTGGTCGCCGAGGGGCTGTTCTACGAAGAAGACTGTTCGGCGCGCAGGGACTACAAACCGTACGCGGCCCATCTCCAGCTGTGGGCCACCATGGATGCGGTCCGGGCGGACATGGACGCGAACACACGCAAGAAGACCGGCACCTGGAAGAACAGCGACGGTGACACAGTCGGGACCACGTACACCAAGAAGTCTGTTCTCGAGTTTTCCATCACCTACTGCTACGACAAGATCCCGGTCTGCCTGCACGTGGACCAGGAGCACGCCTGGGACGACTTCGCCACGCTGTCGGCAGACCAGGTCCGAGACGTCGAAGCCTGGTTGGCCACCCACGGCGTGCCCAGCCCGACCGTCGACTGGGACCCAGCGGAGGCTGGACGTGCGTTTCCCGCTGCGCCAGGTGCCGCCCGTCTTGCCTGCAAG
>WRCL01000364.1 GCA_009783975.1 Micrococcales bacterium | reverse complement strand
CCTCGCGAGGACAAGGCGTCCATGGGAAAACAAGTCTTTGAACACTTGTCTTCGCGTGGAAGCCTTGCCCTCACGGGGCGGGATGGGTCTACGCCGCTGCGCGGAGGGTCGTGGCGACGTGGGTGAGGACGTCGGGCCAGGTGGGGGTCAGAACGCAGCCAGGTGGGGGCGGATAGTGCTCGCCGAACAGGTAGCGGTGGGTGACCAGCCCTGCGAGGACCTGGTGGACTTCGGGACGGTCGTCGACGAAGTGTGTCAGGTGCAGCTCGCGTGCGTGGACGGCTTTGTCTGGCCGGGCGCGGCAGAACCGCACCTGCGCGGGGGCCAGGCCTGTGAGGGCGTACACGTCGTTGCCCTCCAGCCACTGCAAGGTGCGTCGCTGGACTGTGGGACCGCACTTGGACACCAGCCACACCTGGCCGTCGAACTGGTCGACGAGCCAGGCCAGCCCGTCCAGGGCACCGTCGAGCGCCGGGGTGGCGACGAGGGCGTCGTCGTCGCCGGTGAAGAACGACGTGTCTGCTCCCGGGACGAGGCCCTCGACGAGGACCCGGCCGACGTCCACCCCGATCCGCGGGGTGCTCATATGTCTCATCTGTTTCATATGCCTATCGTGACGGCTCGGCACCGTTGGGGGAACTATATTTCCGTCGGGGCACTATAGGCTGAGGCTATGACGAGCCCGACGACAGCGCTGGAGGCAGACGCCGTCCACGCCTTCGCGGTGTTCGCCGAGCACCTCAGCTTCACCGCCGCTGCCGCTGCCCTGCACATCTCCCAGCCGTCGTTGCACGTCAAGGTCCGCAAGCTCGGCTCGGCGCTCGGCGTCGAGCTGTACCAGCGCCACGGGCGCGGGCTGGTCCTCACCGAAGCCGGCCGCCAGCTCGCCGCGTACGCCCACGAGGCCCACCGCCGCGCCGACGACCTGCTCGCACGCTTGCACGGCACCGCCACGTCGGTCGCCGTCGCCGCCGGGCGTGGCGCCTGCCGGTGGGTCGTCGCCGACGGCCTGCGGGCCCTGGCCGCCTCAGGGCGCACCCTGACCGTGACGACCGCCGGGCGCGAGGCGGCCCTGGCCGCACTGGCCGCGGGCCGCGTGGACATCGCCGTCATCGCCCAGGACCCACCACCACCGACGCTGCGCTCGCACCGCCTCGCGGCGTACCGGCAGGTCCACCTCGTCCCCGCCGACCACCCCCACGCCGGGCGCACCACCGTCACTGTCGCCGACCTCGCCGGTGCTGGGCTCATCGTCCCGCCCCCCGGACGTCCCCACCGCCGCGCCCTGGACCGGGCGCTGGCCGACGCCGCAGCCAGCTGGCGCGTGGCCGCCGAGGTCGACGGGTGGGACCTGCAGGTCCACCTGGCGACGTTGGGCCTGGGCACGACTGTCGTCAACGGGTGCGTCCCAGCCCCACCGGGCTGGGCGGCCGTCGCCGTCACCGACCTGCCCCCGGTGACCTACTGGTCCGCGTGGCGGCCGGTCCGCGCCACCCACCTCGCCGAGGCCCTCGCGCTGCTGCACGGCGAGGAGGTGGCCGGTGCCTGACCTCGTCGCCGCGTCCAAGCACGTCGCGTTCGTCTTGCGCCACGACCCGGCCTCAGTCGGTCTGGTGCTCGACGCGCACGGGTGGGTCGAGGTGGCCGACCTGCTCGCCGCCCTCGCAGCCCACGGCCACGCGCTCACGCCCGACGAGCTCGACCAGGTCGTCACCGGGGGCGACAAACGCCGCTTCGAGCTCCGCGACGGGCGGATCCGCGCGCTGCACGGGCACAGCGTCGTCGTCGAACCCGCGGGGCCACCAGTGGCACCACCGCCGGTGCTCTACCACGGCACCGTCGCCCGCTTCATACCAGCGATCCGCACCGAGGGCCTGCTGCCAGGCCAGCGCCGCTGGGTGCACCTGTCGCACGACCGTGCCACGGCCTGCGACGTCGCCGCGCGTCGTGGCCGCCCCGTCGTGCTGCACGTCGACGCCGCAGCGATGCACACCGCCGGCCACGTGTTCTACTGGTCCGGCACCGTCTGGCTCACCGCCGCGGTCCCCCCGGCCTACCTGTCGAGCGAGCCTCAGAGACGGTGAGGACAGTGGGAAAAGCTCCAAACCGGTGACAGACGCCAGACAGGGCGCTGGGGAAGCCACGTGCCCGGTAGAATCCCCGGCGAACCGGCGGAAGATGGGCATGGACGTGGGACTCGACTCACCACCGCGCGAGTCGGCTGCTGGCTGGGTCCTCGCGATCGACTTCGGCACGTCCAACACCGGCGCAGCGATCCGGTTCGACGACGGCCGGATCGACAAGGTGACGTTGTCGTCAGGGTCCGACACGATGCCCTCAGCGGTCGTGCGGACCGACGGGCCGGCGAACGCACCAGGGGAGAAACAGTGGCGGGTGGGGCAGGCGGCGCTCAACGCCCGGCGCACCAACCCCTCGACGTTCGTCGGGGCACCGAAGACCCGGCTCGGGCAAGAGGCAGCGGTCTTCGGCGACGACCTCGTCGCACCGGCACAGATCGTCGCGCCGGTGCTGCGTACCGTCCGCGAACGGGCGGTGCGCGCCGCTGGTGGCACCGAACCGGCCCAGGTGCTGCTCACCCACCCCGTCGGGTGGGGCCGGGCCCGCACCGACGCGTTGTGCCAGGCAGCGGTCGCCGCAGGGTTTGCCGCCGAACGTCTGTGGCTGCTGCCGGAACCGGTCGCGGCGTTCCACGCCCACACGACCACAGCACAGCTCGACCCGGGGGCCCGCGTCGCGATCGTCGACATCGGCGGCGGCACGTGCGACGTGGCCGTGCTGGAGATCACCTCTGGCGGTGGGCTCGCCGTCGTGGCCCAGGCCGGTGACGACCGTCTGGGCGGCAACGACCTGGACGACCTGCTGTACCGGTGGGTGACCGACCAGCTGAGCCTGTCAGGCCACGAGCAGATCGTCGACGCCCTGGACGACCCGGAGAACCTCGGGGCGGTCCTCACACTCATCGACACGGTGCGCGCCGCCAAGCAAGACCTGTCGGAGTACCCCAGCGCACCGGTCGCCGTGCAGGTCGGCGGGATGGAAGCGGTTG
>WRCL01000363.1 GCA_009783975.1 Micrococcales bacterium | reverse complement strand
GCACCGTCTGCATGGATCAGTTCGTCATCGACGTCGGTGACGACGAGATCCACGCGGGTGACGAGGTGATCCTCTTCGGGCCGGGTGACCAGGGCGAACCCACGGTGCAGGAATGGGCGGAGCTGCTCGGCACGATCTCGTAGGAGATGGTGCCGCACACCTGCGCCCAGTCCTGCGCCGTCGGCTCCCCGTGCGTGCCTGGCCCGAACATGGTCACCAGGTCACCGGCGGCGTCAGTGGCCCCAGGGCCAAGGTCGACGACGACCTGGTCCATGCACACCCGCCCCGCCACGCACAGGTTCCGTCCGCCCACACGCAGCGGGCCGCCGGGTCTGCCGTTCGTGCCCGAGGCGTGCCGGGGGATCCCGTCGGCGTACCCCAGCGGGACGACACCGACGACGGTGTCGCTCGTGGTCACGTACTGGTGGCTGTACGACAGGCCCTGGCCGGCCCGGACCGGTTTGACTGTCGCCAGGTGCGCCTGGAGCGTCATCGCCGGGACCAAGCCGAGCTCGGCCGGGCCGGCCTGGTCTGGTACAGGCGACAACCCGTACAGCGCGAGCCCGGGACGGACCATGTCGTAGTGGACCGACGGCCAGCCCAGCACCGCCGCAGAGTTCGCCAGGTGCCGTACCTGCACGTGGGCCCCAGCACGTTCGAGACCAGCGACAGCCTCGTCGAACACCTGCGCCTGGGCGCGGACCGTGGGGTGGTCGACCTCGTCGGCGAACGCCAGGTGCGACCAGACCCCGACGACGTCCACCGCACCATCGGCCTGGGCACGCATGAGCGCTGGGACGAACCCGTCGAGCTGGGGCACGGTGAGCCCGTTGCGGCCCAGCCCCGTGTCGACCTTCACATGCACCCGGGCTGTACGGCCTGTGGCACCGGCCGCGGCGACCACCTCGTCCAACGCCCACCTCGCCGAGACTGACACGTCGACGTCAGCGGCGAGCAGCTGGGCCAGCGGCGCCCCTGGTGAGTACAACCAGGTGAGCACCCGCGGTTCGACGATCCCCGCGGCACGCAGGGCCAGCGCCTCGGCCGTCTGGGCCACACCCAGCCACGTCGCGCCACCAGCCAACGCGGCCTTGGCGCAGGCGAGCATCCCGTGGCCGTACGCGTCGGCTTTGACCACGGCCATGACCTGCGCCGACCCGGCAGCGCGCGCCAACGTCTCGACGTTGTTCCTGATCGCCGCTGTGTCGATGACCGCCCGGGCCGGGTACCACGCTGTGCTCACACCGCTCAGTGTCCCACCTGGCCTCATCTGTGCCGCAACAGGTCGGCGACGACCGCCGGGACCGCACCAGCCACAGCCGCGGCGCCGACGGGCCCACCGGGGTTGGCCAGGTGCGCGGCGCGGGCGTGGACGACCGCTGCGGCGGCTGCGAGCGCCGCCGGGAGTGTGGGGTCGTCGCCGACGTCAGCGGCACGGCCGGCGAGCAGCGCACCAAGGATCCCGGTGAGCACGTCACCAGCCCCGGCCGTGGCCAACCACGCCGAGGCGTCACCCTGGCCGTAGACGACCCCCGGACCGACGACGACGGTCGAGGAGCCTTTGAGCACGACCGTCGCCCCGGTGGCCTCGTGCGCGGCGCGGGCGGCGGCCAGCGGTGCAGCCTCGACCTGCTCGCGGGTCGTCGGGGCGCCGGCGGCGGTGAGCAGGTCAGCGGCCTCCCCGGCGTGGGGGGTGAGCACGACGTGCGGACCCAGGTCGTCCACACCGGCCAGGGCCCCGGCGTCGAGCACCGACGGGACCCCGCAGCGGGCCGCTGCGAGCACCGCGGCGAGGTCGTCACGGCGTGCAGGGTCGGTTGCGTCGACCCCCGACCCTGCAGCCCACGCCTGGACCTGCCCGAGCCCGACGACGACTTCTGGCCGGGCTGCGACAACCGTCGCCGCCAGCGGCCCGGCCTCGTTGTGCTCGTCGACGAACCGGACCATCCCAACCCCGGCGCCCACAGCCCCGGCGGCGGCGAGCACCGCGGCCCCCGGGTACCTGGCGGTGCCTGTGACGAGCCCGAGCACCCCGCGGGTGTACTTGTGGGCGGCGTGGTCAGGTACTGGCCACAGCGCGGCGACGTCGGCGGGACCAAGGCGTCGCACCGCCGGTGGCCCTGGGAAGTCCAGACCGATCGGCACGAGCTGGACCCGCCCGGCGAGCACGTCACCTGGCGGCAGCAACAACCCCGGTTTGTACGCACCGAACGTCACGGTGACGTCGGCGGGCGCGACCGTGCCGTTCACGGTCCCGTCGTCGACGCCGAACCCTGACGGCACGTCGACCGCCACGACGAGCGGCCGTGGGGCACCACCGGCCCACAGCCCGCCCAGGGCGGTGAGCAACGCACCGGCCTGGCCGCGGACCCCCGTCCCGTCACCGCCGATCCCCACGAGCGCGTCGAGCAGCACATCAGCGTCGCGCACAAGGTCGACGACCCCGCTGGTCCCGGCCTGCGCGAGCGCGACGACGCGGACCCCGGCACCGGTCGCAGCCGCGAGCCCGTCACGGTGGGGTGCGGGGGTCGTCGTCACGACGGTCGTCCCCACACCGCGCCGGGCCAGCTGTGCAGCGGCGTGCAGACCGTCACCACCGTTGTTGCCCGCCCCGACCAGCACGACAGCGCGCGCCCCCCAGGTCGTGCCGTGCACCGCCCGCAGCTCAGCGAGCACGGCGGTGGCCAGGGCGAACGCGGCGTGCTCCATCAACGGTTCGCCGGCGGCGAGCAACGGCGCCTCTGCGGCGCGGACGTCATCAGCAAAGTGTGCGACCTGCATGGGTCCCATCTTGCCGCGTGGCAGATCTGCCCGGCGCAGGCTCAGCGGGCCTCGGCCATCTCCAGGGATGTGCGGTACTCGGTGGCCCCGGGCCGGGTGCGGAACTCTGCCACACCGATCCGGTGGGTGGCCAGCGCGTCGAACACCTCCAGGGCGGTGGCGCGGAAGAACTCACGCCGGGCGTTGACGAGGTTCACCCGGCGGTCGGCCAGGTGCCGGTGCAAGGTGTCCAGGACGGTGACGGCGTCAGCGGCGAAGAACATCGCGTGGACGTCGAAGTCGAACGG
>WRCL01000362.1 GCA_009783975.1 Micrococcales bacterium | reverse complement strand
GGCCAGCACGACCCCGTCGACGACGACATCCAGCGGGCGTGTGGCCGGGTGGGCCAGGGGCAGCACGTCGCCCACAGCCAGCCCGACGACGTCACGGGGGTGCACGACGACCGGGGCGAACTCCACGGTGACCTCGACCGGCACGGCCTGCACGAGGTGGTCGAGGCGTTCGCGGGCGACCTCGCGGGTGCGGGCCTGCTCAGCGGCCCGGTCGGCGTCGACCTCGTCGGCCGTCGGTTCGACGAGCATGAGGTCCGCAGGCAGCATGAGAGTGGCTGTGTCGCACCGTTGCCCCACAGCCAAGGTGAACGAGGCGACGAGCACAGGTTCGGCAGCTGAGGTCGCCTGGACGAACTGCGGGTTGTACTGCACAGAGCGGACCGTCACCGCCAGGGGCACGAGCGAGGAGAACGAGTACGACAGGTCGTCCAACGCCCGTTGCATGAGGTCACGTACGACGACGAGCTCGATGTCGGTGAGCTCACGCTCACGTTCGTCACCCAGCCCGGTGCCCCCGAACAGGTAGTCGACCCAGACCATCGCACAGGCCACAGGGAACTGGACCATCGCCGCCTGGCGTGTGACGTCGACCTGGCACAGCACCAGCACCGAGGGGTTGGGCAGGGTCGAGACGTAGTCGTCGTAGGTGCGCAGGGACAACCCGTCGTGGACCACCGAGCACGGTTCGCGCAGCCGCGAGCTCAGCTGTGTGCCCCACATCCGCGCGAACCGCTCAAAGCTCATCTCCAGCCGTCGGGCGGTGTCACGTCCAAGGGTCAGCGGACGGCGGAAGTCGTACGCCTGGAGCTCGGCTGCGCTGCGCGGCGCACGCCGGGCGTGCCGCTGCGTAGGCACGACGGTTTGGCGCGTGTCCGCACCAGGCGCGCCTGGATGCTCCACGAAGGTCACGCCCAGTTGAATCGGTGGTCTGGTGTGGTTGCTGAACGATCCACCAGCCCTGATCTCGCCCGCCGCTCACTGTGTGACGTAGTCGGAGAACTTCACCCCCATGATGAGGTCTTCGCCGTAGAGCTCTTGGACACGGGCCAACAGCTCGGCGCGCAGCTCTTCACGGACCACCGGGTCGGTGACCTCGGCGACCGTGCGGCCAGAGAACACGATGATCGCCGCGTCCAAGGCTGGGGCCGGGTCCAGACCACCGCCGCCGCCGTGACCGCCGCCTGCCTTGGACAGCTCCAGGGCGAAACCCAGGCGCAGGTAGTGCCCGTCGGCGAGGTTGAGCGAGTGGGGTTCGAACTGGACGATCGCCGCGGGCCTGGCCGGCCCGTCGTGGTGGTCACCACCGGAGCCGAACACGAAGTACACAGCGGCGAGCACGACGACGAGCACCCCACCAGCGATGATCAGGAGCTTCTTCTTGCTCCGTGGTTCCTTCGCTGGTTGTTCGTCACCCGCCTCGGCGTCGGGCACACCTTTCTTGGCACCGATCTTGCCGCCGCCGATCTTCTTCGGCGCGACGACGCGTTGTTCGATAGGCATGGTGGTCCCCTCACTTGGCCAGCAGCGGTAGCAACGCCCGGACGACCTCAGGGGCGCCGGAGACGATGACGAGGTCGACCCGGCGGTTGGCCGCCAGCGACGCCTCGTCAGAGCCGCGTTCCAACGGCCGGGTGTCACCGAACCCCACAGCCGACACCCGGGTGCCGGGCAGGTTGTTCGTCTCGACCAGGTGCCGCACGACCTTGGCCGCACGGTCGGTCGACAGCTCCCAGTTCGTCGGGTACCGCACCGAGGTCGGCACGATGTTCGCGTGGCCTTCGACGGAGATCTCCTCACGGATCGAGGCCAGCGTGGGGGCCAAGGTGTCGATCACCTGGTCTGCGGTGCGGGTGAGCACAGCGGACTCGGCCGCGAAGAACACGTCGTTGGCGACGAGGCCGACGACGAGCCCACGGTCGGTCATCCGGAACGTCACCTGGTCCAACAGGCCTTTGGCGTCCAGCGCCTGGGCCATCGACTCTTTGATCGCGTCCAGGTGGGCAAGCTCGGCGCGCGCGGCGGCGACGTTCGGGTCTGAGGCGTCCAAGGTCCGAGGGTCCGAGCCTTGGGCACCCAGGCCCTGGTCGGCGTCGACGAGGTCAGCGGTGGAGTCCGACACGTCCTGCGACGAGGCGACCAACCCGTCCATCGTCCCGGTGTTGCCGTCGAGCACCGCAGGGCTGCGCGACCCGGGGCTGAACCCTGCGGCCAGCGACTGGCGCAACGCGATGTACTTGTCCTGGTCGACCTGGCTGATCGCGAACAGCACGATGAACAGCGCCATGAGCACGGTGATCATGTCCGAGTACGAGATGAGCCAGCGTTCGGAGTTCTCGTGCTCTTCTTCGGCACCACCACGGCGACGACGCCTGGATGCTGGGGCGCTCATGCTGCTTTCTCCTGCTTCTTGTCGGACGCGGCCTGCGGCGGCAGCATCGAACGCAGCCGCTCACCGACCAGACGCGGGTTGGCCCCGGACTGCAGCGCGAGCAGGCCCTCCAAGGTGACCTCCATCTGCGAGCACTCCAGGTCTGACATGCGCCGGATCCGCGCGGCGATCGGCAACCACAGCACGTTCGCCGACAGCAGCCCCCACAAGGTCGCGACGAACGCCGTGGCGATCGACGCACCGAGCTCACCAGGGTTCGCGAGGTTCTCCAGCACGTGGACCAAAGCGATGACCGTCCCGATGATGCCCAGGGTCGGGGCGTACCCACCCAGGTCGGCGAAGTACTTGGCGTGGACGCGGTCTGACGAACGTTTCGTCGCGATCCGGTCTTCGAGGATCATCCGCAGGTCTTCAGGGTCGGTGCCGTCGATCGCAGCCTGCAGCCCGGACTTCAGGAACGCGTCGTCGATGTCCTTGGCGGCGTCCTCCAAGGAGAGGAGCCCTTCGCGCCGTGCCCGGTCCGCCAGGGAGATGACCACGTCGATCGTCGCCCCGGCGTCAGGGGTCTTGGCCCGTATGACCGCAGGCAGCTTGGCGAACGACCCTTTGGTGTCTGCCTGGGTGTGCCCGGCGACGCCGGCACCGATCGTGCCCAACCACACGAGGATGAGCGGCCCAGGCAGCAGCAGCG
>WRCL01000361.1 GCA_009783975.1 Micrococcales bacterium | reverse complement strand
CATCGAAGGCCTGACCAGGGTCTACGAGGCGGACATGATCGCCCACCCAGACCCGTCGACGTTCCAGCTGTTGCCGTGGCGTGGCGAGCAGGACGCGACCGGGCGGATGTTCTGCGACCTGTTCACCCCCGACGGCGAACCGGCCCTCGCCGACTCGCGCCAGGTGCTGCGCCGGGCCCTGGCACGGGCGTCCGAGCAGGGGTTCACCTACTACACCCACCCCGAGGTCGAGTTTTACCTGTTCAAGACACCTGTGGACCCCACGAACCTCGTCCCGGTCGACTCCGGCGGGTATTTCGACCACGTCGTGCGCGGCACCGCCGGCGGGTTCCGCCGCGCGGCGATCACCATGCTGGAGTCCATGGGGATCTCGGTGGAGTTCTCCCACCACGAGGCCGGCCCTGGGCAGAACGAGATCGACCTGCGTTACGCCGACGCGCTGACCACCGCCGACAACATCATGTCGTTCCGCACGGTGGTCAAAGAGGTCGCGATCGAGCACGGGGTGTTCGCCTCGTTCATGCCCAAACCCCTGGCTGACCACCCCGGGTCTGGGATGCACACCCACGTGTCGTTGTTCGAAGGTGACACGAACGCGTTCTACGAGCCGGGCGCGCCCCTGGAGCTGTCGCAGGTCGGACGGTCGTTCATCGCCGGGCTGCTGCGCCACGCCGCGGAGATCACCGCGGTGACCAACCAGTTCGTCAACTCCTACAAACGTCTGTGGGGCGGTGCCGAAGCCCCGTCGTACATCTGCTGGGGGCACAACAACCGGTCCGCCCTGGTGCGTGTGCCGATGTACAGCCCGGGCAAAGGCCAGTCCACCCGGGTGGAGTACCGGGCGCTGGACTCGGCGGTCAACCCGTACCTGGCGTTCGCAGTCATCCTCGCCGCGGGGATGCACGGGGTGAAGAACGGGTACGAACTGCCTGAGGGCGCCGAGGACGATGTGTGGGAGCTCACCGACGCTGAGCGCCGCGCGTTGGGGATCGACCCGTTGCCGACATCGTTGGACGCTGCGATCAGCGTCATGCAGTCCTCCGAGCTCGTCGCCGAGACCCTCGGTGAGCACGTGTTCGACTTCTTCTTGCGCAACAAGGCCAAGGAGTGGAGCGAGTACCGCACCCAGGTCACCCCCTACGAGCTGGCACGGTTCGTGCCGTCTTTGTGATCGACTGTCCCTATGAACGGACCTGCTGGCCGCAACCGCCCCTCCCTCGCGGCACGTCTGGTCCGGGCAGGGGTGCGCGACGTGCCACGTGCCGAACGCCTGCTCGGCGACGCCGTGATGGCCATCGTCCCGGCGAGCACCGACCTGCCAGCGCTGCTCGCTGAGGTCGCCGACCCCGACCTTGCCGCTCTCGCCCTGGTCAAGGTTGCCGGGTCAGGCCCGCGCGACGCCCTGGCACAGGCGCTGACCGACCCGGCCGACCCGGCAGCACGTCTCATGGCGGTGCTCGGGGCATCGACCGAGCTGGGCAACTTCCTGGCCACCCACCCCGAGGCGGTCCTCGCGGTGCTCGACGACGCGCCAGCGATGGGCGTCGACCCGCGCACGGTCCGTGCTGAGCTGTTGAACGCTGTCGCCGCAGACCCCGACGCACAGGTCCCCGTCGCCGGGCTCGCTGGACCAGCCGGGGTCGACGCGATGCGTGTGGCCTACCGCACCCGCCTGGCACGGATCGCCGCCGCAGACCTCGTCGCCCCCGACCCGTCGCAGACCATGCCCGAGGTCGCCGCAGCCCTGGCCGACCTGGCTGCTGCCGCCCTGGAAGCAGGGTTGGCGCTGGCCCGCGCCGAGATCGACGACCACGCCGGGGTGCGCCTGGCTGTGCTCGGCATGGGCAAGTCCGGTGGCCGCGAGCTGAACTACGTCTCGGACGTCGACGTGGTCTACGTCGCTGAGCCTTCAGGCACCAGCGAAGACGTCGCGATGGCTGTGGCAACCAAGCTCGCGGCCTCGATGGCCCGGGCGTGCTCGTCGGTCTCTGGTGAGCCCGCGTTGTGGCCCGTGGACGCTGCGCTGCGCCCCGAGGGCAAGGACGGGCCGCTCGTGCGCACCCTGGACAGCCACCGGGCCTACTACGAGCGCTGGGCCCGCACGTGGGAGTTCCAGGCCCTGCTCAAAGCCCGTCCGCTGGCCGGCGACGTCGAGCTGGGCCAGGCGTACACAGCAATGGCCGGCCCGTTCGTGTGGTCCGCGGTGACCCGTGAGCACTTCGTCGAAGACTCCCAGGCCATGCGCCGCCGGGTTGAGGAGCACCTGCCGCGCGCCCAGGCCGACCGGCAGATCAAGCTCGGTGCCGGCGGCCTGCGCGACGTGGAGTTCACCGTCCAGCTGCTCCAGCTCGTCCACGGCCGCGCCGACGAGACGATCCGCTCGCCCAACACCTTGCAGGCCCTGGCCGCCTTGGCCCAAGGCGGGTACGTCGGACGTGACCACGCCGCCCAGCTCGGTGAGCACTACCGCTTCTTGCGCGTGCTGGAGCACCGTCTGCAGCTCGCACGGCTGCAGCGCACCCACGTCATGCCCACCGCCGAGGCGGACCTCGAACGCCTCGCCCGGTCGATGGGTATGCGTCTGGACGGCGCCGAGGGGCTCACCGAACGTTGGCGGTCGGTGCGCCGCGACGTACGGCACCTGCACGAGGAGGTCTTCTACCGTCCGTTGCTGCCTGCGACGGCCCAGCTGTCCACCGACGAGGCACGCCTGGCCCCAGAGGCCGCCAAAGCCCGTCTGGCGGCCATCGGCTACCGCGACCCAGCCGGGGCGGTGCGCCACATCGCCGCGCTCACCGAGGGCCTGTCACGCCGCGCGGCGATCCAGCGCCAGCTGCTGCCGGTCATGCTCGGCTGGTTCGCCGACGGGGCCGACCCTGACGCCGGGCTCCTGGCCTTCCGCCGGTTGTCCGACACGTTGGGGTCCACCCATTGGTACCTGAAGCTGCTGCGGGACTCAGGCAGCGCCGCCCAACGGCTGTCGTTGGTGCTGGCGACCTCCCGGTACCTCGCCGACGCGCTGACCCGCTCGCCGAAGTCGGTCATGTGGCTTGGCGACGACGACGAGCTCGAACCGCGCTCGCACGCTCAGCTGT
>WRCL01000360.1 GCA_009783975.1 Micrococcales bacterium | reverse complement strand
CGCCAACGGCCCCCACCCGCACCCCAGGTCCAGCAGGTCACCGGGTGGCGGGTCGGGCACATGGTCGAGCAGCACCCGGGTTCCGGGGTCGACGCGCCCGCCAGAGAACACCCCGCGTGAGGTCGTCACGGTCACCTCGCGCCCGGCCAGGCGCACGACGACCTGCCGCCGCACGTCTGTCCCACCTGGTTGTGCAGAAAAGTAGTGCTCCACCGCGCCGACCCTACCCCGCACGCATGACGGCCTGGACCTTGCGCATGGTCGAGACGTTGCGGCTGGTGAACTTCTCACGCATCCGCACGTCACCGAGGACCGTGGAGAACCCGGCGTCCAGGGTCGACCCTTTGGGCACCTGCCAGTAGAAACACCCGTGTTCGACCGCCGCCGTCTCCCGTGCGACCGGGGTCACGTCTGCGAACCGTTCCAGCAGGGTGCCGGTGAGCTGCTCGTCGCAGACGAACACATACACATGCAGCTCGGGATCATCGTCGAACGGCACAGCACCGACCATCTGGTCCACCTGCGCAGCATCCTTGACGAACACGAACACGTCCCCGCCGTAGTGCTCGCCCAGCGCCTTGGCCAGATGCCCGGCCACCACCTGGGCTGGTTCGTCGCTGGTGAACACGACGTTCCCCGTCGCCAGCACCGTGGTCACATCCCGCAACCCAGCCTGCTCGGCAACAGTGCGCACGTCCGCCATGAGCATCTTGCGCCCGTTGACGTTGACCCCTCGCAGAAACGCGCAGTATCTCGTCACAGCCCGCCATCCTCTCAGGTTGGTGCCTCCATCATGGTGTGCCGATCACCGTTCGTCAGGCGGTGGTGGATCGGACCGTGTCTCGGACCAGAGGTCGAGAGGTCGAGCGGTCCAAGGGTGCGACCAGCTGGAACGTTGCCGACTTCTTCTCGCCCGTGTGGTGACGAGGCACGCCCTGGGTCGCCGGCGCGCTTCTCACCCCCGACGACGACACCTCTGACCGTGTCGACGCGTTCGTCTTGTCCCTGCACACCAAGGCACGACGCTGGACAGGCCAGCCAGTGCAGGTCTATGCCACAACACCTCGTCGCCTCCGCGACGCCCAGGACCACGACGACCCCATCGTCACGTCGTTCAAGTCAGACGCCGCCATGGTGACCGGCCCGCCGTTGTCCGACATCTGGCAGGCCGCATGACCCCGCGCCAGGACCCCCGGATGCGGGTGATGACGAAAGCCGACGCCCGCCACCGTGCTGCGGTGGCACGTAGGTATCTCGAGGTGGCCGAGCTTGTCGTGGGGGAGGATCCGGCCGACCGGCGAGTTGCCGCTGGCCTTGCAGTCCTGGCAGCGATCGCTGCCTCAGACGCTCTGTGCGGTGCAGCACTTGGTCGTGCGCCCCAAGGTCAGGACCACGCGGAAGCTGCAAGGGTCCTGGCGACGGTGCAGCCAGACGGGGCTCAGTTGGCGGTACACCTGACTCGTGTGCTCAACGAGAAGAGCAACGCCCACTACGGGACGACCTACCTGACCCCCACGGTGGTCAACCAGATGCTGCGACACGCCGCAGCGCTGGTCGACGCCCTTCCTGCGAGAGGGCTCTGAACCGCATCCCGAGTGCCTGGCCCACTGGTCGCCTGCACGCCCACCCCTTTGAAGCGAGACCATCACCCGAAGCCCAGACCACACCCCAGGGACATGGGTACCTCCGCTATCATGTCCCCATGACTGAGACTGTTGCCACGTTCCAGCTGGACGCGAAGGGTCGCACTGTGGTGCCTGCGTCGATCCGTCTCGCTGCGGGGTTCCAGGCAGGTGAGCCGTTGGTCATGCGGGTGCTGGGTCCAGGGTCGGTGGCGATCGAGTCCCGCGAGGCGCTGCGCGACCGGGTGTGGGCAGCCGCTCCGGGCGGGGCGCCGGTCGACACCACAGCGGACGTGCGCGAGCTGCGTGACGAAGACAGCGCCATCGCCGAGGCGGCTGCGGTGAGCCGGTCGCAGCATCGCACGTCGCAGACCGCTGGCGCCGACCTGCTCCGGGCCCTCGGGCTGTGAACGAGCGCAAGCGCCTGGTGGTCCTGGACGCCTCGGCCGTGCTGGCCTGGGTCCTGCATGAGCACGGCGCAGCAACGATCGACGTGGTGATCCCGTTCGCTGGTCACCTCGGCGAACATGACCGAGGTGCTGTACCGCGCCGTCCAGTGCGGGCACAAGATGGACCCGGTGATGCTGCACGACCACCTCGTCCAGGCCGGCCTGGCAGTCGAGCCGGTCACCGACGCCGACACCATCCGCGCCGCCGAGCTGATCGCCGAGTCCAGACGGCACCCACCTGCCGGTTCGCACGGTCTGGCGCTGGGGGACGGCCTGTGCTTAGCAGTCGCGGAACGGCTCGGGCTCCCCGTCACTGGCGGCGACCAGCTCTGGGAGACGCTGGACCTGGCCGTGGCCTACCACCCGTTCCGCTGATCCGATATCCGATGGCTGGTGCATGCGCCGAAACCCCCCCAGGTATTGTCGTCAGAAGGGATTGTTCTGCGAGGATCGATACCCATCGGCCGGAGGCTGTCCCTTTGGTTCCAGGACCACTGGCGCCTCCCACCAGTCGATTGTCTCCGAGGCAGGGACGTAGACGGTACGGCCGTCGGGTGCCGGCCCTTGGGTGGGGTGGGCAGCGACTGTGACGTCTTCGGCGCGCCACTCAGCCTTGTCGGACACGCTCAAGGTGACAGCCTCGTCGACGAGCACCTCCCAGTCGAGGCCTTCGAACAGCTTGCCGCTGGTCCGGGTGCCACCGGCGGTGGGGTCCTCGTTCTGTGGCATCGCACGTTTGGTGACTGGGACGCTGATGTAGCAGTCTTCCACCGTCGTGCGTCTCAGCCGCAGCTGAATAGAGAATGTGCTCATATTCGCATCATAGCGTCCAGAGTTTCCCCGACCGGTTGCCTCTCGCGGCGGGGGCACGTGGAGCACGTGGCGTCGTCGTCCGGTGGACCTGGGTCCGTGCCCAGGTCGACCTCGGCTCACAGGACGCAGCTTCGGGTGCTACCCGGTTGGTGGCCTCAGGAGCTGGTCGCGCAGCTCGTTGAGGACTGGTCCGGCTTTGACCCGCCAGAACAGCCATCCGTTCT
>WRCL01000359.1 GCA_009783975.1 Micrococcales bacterium | reverse complement strand
TGGTGCGCAGCGACTCGTACCGGCCGACGCTGGCGTACTCCCAGGCTGTGTCGCAGGCCTACGACGCCCAGGCGCTGGAGTCGTTGACGCTCATCAAACATGGCTCTGGCGCCGCCTACGAGCAGGCGTTCGTCGCGGCGGCAGAACAGGCCCGCACGTACCTGTCAGGCCAGACGACCTCGCGCGAGACCACGCGGGTGACCTCGCTGGACCTGCTCGACGTCTGGCTCGCCGCCCACGAGGAGATCCGCGACGCCGACAACGCCGGGGACTGGGACCGCGCGGTCGAGCTGGCCCTGGCCGACGGCCCCGGGTCCGCCCATGAGGCGTTCACCATGTTCGTCACCTCGGCGACACACAGCGCCGACGCCTTGAGGACCGACACGACACGTGGTCTGGACTCGGCCCGCTCGACCGGCAACCTCGTCAGCGTCGTCGCCATCGTCGCTGGCCTGGCCGCCGCAGGGCTGGCCTGGCAGGGTCTGGCCCGCCGCCGAGAGGAGTACCGGTGAACCGCAGCACACCAGGCCGGGCCTGGGTCGCGACGCTGGCAGGGCTGTTGCTCGTCGGACCGGTGCTCGCCGGGTGCGCGGGCTCGACCGGGGCCGACGACCTGCGTCCGGCGCCGCCACACACCGCACCGCGCCAACCTGGGAACACCCACACGACACCGCCCAAAGCCTGCGACCCGGTGGCGTCCTACGCCCCGACAACCACCCCCGGTGCCTCCGTCGCGGCCATCCGCGACTCTGGCGCGCTCGTCGTCGCGGTCTCGGCCGACACGTACCTCATGGGTGCGCGCAACCCGGTCACCGGCGATATCGAAGGTTTCGACATCGACATGGCCAGCTACGTCGCCCAGGCGATCTTCGGCGAACGAGGGCACCTGAGGTTGCGCGTCATCACCTCCGCCGAACGCGTCTCGGTGCTGGAGAACCACGAGGTCGACCTGGTGGCCCGTGCCTTCACGATGAACTGCGCACGCTGGGAGCAGGTTGCCTTCTCCGCCGAGTACTACCACGCTGGGCAAAAAGTCCTCGTGTCAACCGACTCGCCAGCGACCAGCCTCGCCACGTTGACTGCTGGGTCTCGGGTCTGCGCACCGGCAGGCACGACGACGCTCAGCCAGCTCCAGAGCGACCACCCGCGGCTCACGCCAGTGCCAGCCGCCACCCACACCGGGTGCCTGGCGCTGTTCCAGCAGGGCGAGGTCGACGCGGTCACCGGTGACGACACGATCCTCGCCGGCCTGGCGGCCCAGGACCCGTACGCCCACGTCGTCGGCGCTGCGGTGAGCGACGAACCGTACGGCCTGGGTGTGGCCGCCGACCGCCAAGACCTCGTGCAGTTCGTCAACGCGGTGCTCGAGCAGGTCAAAGCCGACGGCCGGTGGACCGCGTCGTACGAACGCTGGCTGTCGGTCCTCGGCCCTGCCCCAGCCCCACCACAGGCGGTCTACGGCCGATGACCACACCCAGCGCCCAGCCCGCTCCCGCCGCACAGCCAGTGCTGTCGTTGCGGGCGCCAGGGAGCCTGGGCCGCGCTGCTGAGGCCCCGGCCCTGGCAGCGTTCCTCACCGACCTGGAGACCTGGTCACGTGAACGGCGTGACGAGCTGGACCACCTGGACCCCGACTCGCTGGACCCAGAGCCGTGGACCCCGGCCGAGCTGGCCCTGCGCGACGACCTCGTCCTCGCGATGGGTCTGTGGCAGGCGGTGCGCTCACGTGCCGACGACCTGCACCGAACATGGGACGGCGGACGGGTCGGCCCAGTCGAACGTGAGCAGATGACCGCGCTGGTGTGGGGACGTCTCGACACCGGGACCGGGGCGGGCACCTTGTCGCTGCTCGAAGCAGCCCGGTTGTGCGACACGCTCACCGCCTCGCTGCGTGACCGGCTCAACCACGACCCCGACGCCACCGACCTGCTGCGCCGGCGCCGGGCGGTACGTGCCGCACTTGTGCGCTGCGAAGATATCGCCGCGACGCTGGAGACGACCGAACCGCAGGCCACGGCGCGGGTCGAGGACCTCGTGCGCCGGCTCGGTGTGGTGAGCACCCAGTCCGAGCGGGGCGCAGACGTCACCGGACGCCTGGCCGAGCTGGAGGTCGACACCGCCCGTGCCGAACGCGACCTCATCGTCGCCGTCGCCGCCAGCCAGCAGCTGGACCGGGACCGCGAGCGCGCGGTGCGGTTGCGCACAGCCCTGGCCAACGCCGAACCAGCCGTCCACGACCTGGCGGCCCGCACCCGTGCCGAGATCGCCGACCCGCCACGGCTGGCGGTGCCTGACGTGGCCCGGCTCGGTGACCCGCCCGCCGACCGCACCGGTCTGGAGGAGTACCTGCGCCGCCTCGCCCGTGTCGAACAGGCCCTGGCCAGGGCACGTGAGGCGTTCAGCGCCCCGTTGCGCCAACGTGCTGCGCTGCGGTACTCGCTGCGCACCGCCTCGGCGCGTTCGCAGACCAACGGCCGCGCCGCCACCGCGACCGCCCAGGCCGCCTGGGACGAGGCGAGCACAGCTGTGGAGACCACCCCATGCGACCTGCCCCTGGCCGCCGCGCTCGTCGAGCAGTACGACCTGGTGACCCGGACCCTGCCACGTTCCGCCTCGTCACCAGACCTGCCACCACCGTGAGGAGCCGTCCGTGAAAGCCCCGAACGTCCGCTGCCTGATGCCTGCGTGCACCGGCACCATCGAGGACGGGTACTGCAACGTGTGCGGTTCGCCTCCTGGTGCCGCGCCGGCACCACCGGCAGGAGACGACACCCCCCGCACCGCCCGGACCAGCTCCTCGCGCCTGGCGGCCCAGGCCCTGGGCTCAGCACGGATCGGCTCGGGCCGCACCCGGCGCCTGGGCACCTCAGCAACCCGTCTGCGGGTCCAGCGGATGGGTGCCGGGCTCACCACCGTTCCGCCGACCCCGCAGGTCGACCCGCTCACAGCCGTCATGGCCAACCCCGTGGTCCCCGAACGCAAACGGGTGTGCCCGTCGTGCTCCAACAGGGTCGGGCAGAGCGCTGACGGCACGTCGGGACGCACCGACGGTTTTTGCCCCACGTGCGGCGCCCGTTTCGACTTCCGGCCCACGCTGCGCCCCGGCGACCTCGTCGGGGGGCAGTACCAGGTGGTC
>WRCL01000358.1 GCA_009783975.1 Micrococcales bacterium | reverse complement strand
GGGTGCGTCAGGCATCGGGGCTCGGCCCCGGTGCAGGGGGTCACGGGTGCGTCAGGCATCGGGGCTCGGCTCCGGTGCCGGGGGGTCACGGGGGGCTTGCCCCCCGTGCGGGTGCGGGGCTTGGCCCCGCACAACATGACGAGGGCGCCCCGGCTCGCCAGCGGCGAGCATGGGGCGCCCAGCGTACTCGTGTCCGGAAGGGGACTTGAACCCCTACGCCCTTTACGGGCACTAGCACCTCAAGCTAGCGCGTCTGCCATTTCGCCACCCGGACTTGGTGGTCGTCCGCGGGTTGAACGGACCCGGGACGCGGTCGGTAACGATAGCATGGCCACCGGTGTTTGCCCTACCTGGTTCACCCGGGCGTGCCGTGGGTCTGGCTGTCTGGCCCGTCGGCACGCGCTGTTCGGAGGAGAGATGACCGCACCGCCTCGCAAGGCTGGTCGTGCTGTGGCCACAGGCAATGGGTCTGACGACGCTGCGCCTCAGGTGCTTGACGACCCACCTGGTGAGCCGCGCTGGTTGGCCCAGCCTGACGGGGACGGGTGGCGCCTGGTCGACGTCGACCCGTCGGCGCCGCGGTGGTTGCGCAAGGGCGCGGGGATGTCGTGGCGTCTGATCGTCCTGGTCGTCGCGGTCTCGTTGGTCTTCTACGCCGCGTCGAAGGTCCAGCTGCTGTTCGTGGCGTTGTTCTTGTCGTTGGTGTTCACGGCGGTGCTGCGTCCGTTCGTGCAGCTGCTCAACAAGGTCATGCCACGGGCGTTGGCGATCGCTGTGGCGCTGCTGTCGGGGGTGGCGGTGCTGGCTGGGCTCATCACCTACGTGGTGTACTCGATCGTCAACCAGTGGGAGAACCTGTCGACGCAGGTCGGGGCGGGTCTGCAACGTATCGTGGAGTGGGTGGACACCTCCGGTGGGACGGTGCAGCGCATGGGCCGCGGTGACCATATGGTCCCGCCGTTCGAGGACAAGGTCTCCGACGACTCACCGACGGCGATGTTCACCGTCACCAAGGAGCAGGTCGCCCAGTGGCTCGACAGTGCCAAGCAGTGGTTGGCCGACAACGCCGGGGACCTCATCGGCCGTGTCGCTGACACCGCGGGCACGACGGTCGAGGTGTTCACCGGTCTGGCCCTGGCGGTGTTCTGCACGGTGTTCTTCCTCGCGCGTGGTTCGCAGATGTGGCAGTGGTTCGTCGACCAGCTGCCGGTGCACCTGCGTGAGCGGACGCAGGCCGCGGGGTCTGTGGGCTGGGACACCTTCTCTGGTTACACCCGGGGCATCTTCATGATCACCGCGACGAACGCGACGTTGGCGTTCTGCCTCATGCTCATCGTCGGGGTGCCGTTGGCTGCACCGTTGGCGGTGCTGGTGTTCATCGGTGGGTTCATCCCGCTCATCGGTGCCCCTGCGGCGATGATCATCGCCACGATCGTCGCGCTGGCGGCGCTGGGTCCGTGGCACGCCGCGGTCATCTGCTTGGGCATCGCGCTCATCGGGCAGTTCGAGGGGCATGTGCTGCAGCCGCTGATCATGGGTAAGCAGGTCTCGCTCCACCCGGTCGTCGTGGGTATCGCGGTCATCGGGGGGACGTTGACCGCGGGGATCTTCGGTGCGGTCATCGCTGTGCCCATGGTCTCGGTGGCGTGGGCGGTCTTCGCGCGGTTGCGACCACCGGTCGAACCGCCCTTGCACGACGACGACGACCCAGACGAACCTGACGGTGCCAGCGCGAAGGCGCGGTGGGCGACGGTGGTGACGTGGTTCAAGCGCCCGCGGCTACGCCGGAGCGAAGCCGGGGTGTGACCTCAGCGTGGATCGGCGAGCCCTCAGGGGGCCAGGCTGATGTCCCCGGCGGTGAGCAGGATCGGGAAGTTTGACTCCCAGGCGGCCCTGACAAGCAGCTCAGTGTCGGTGATGCCGTTGTTCAGCGCTTCGACCATCCGGTCGGCGATGTCGGGGGCGTCCATGTGCTCGGTGTCGCGCAGCGCGAGCTCGCCGTAGGTGACCAAGAACGCCTTGCGGGCGCCGAACAGGCGGGCGCGTTTGACCGCGTCGGGTTCGGTGATGGCCCGGGCGTGGGCGTCGACTGCGCTGTGGAACGCGTACACGGTCAGCTCGTGGGCGTCGGCGGCAGCCACCGAGTGGTCACCGGTCTTGGCCTTCGCCTCGATACGGGCGGCCAGGTCAGCCTCGGCCTCACGCATACCGAGGTAGAACTCGGCGTTGCCGGGGGAGTCTGAACCTGGGCCCGGTCGTTCCGTGGCACCGGCCACACGCACGTCCAGGAGCGCCTGCGCGGCGGCTGGGGTCAGACCGACGTTCGGGAGCGGGTCGAGCTGGCCGACCTCACGTCCGTCCAGGGTCACGCTGCACCTCCGAGTTTGACAGCCGTCCGTTCGGCTGGCGGGGATCGGTTCTTAGCCTATCGAGTTCGTCAGCCTTTCGACCACGTATCGCGGCGCGGCGTCACTATCCGCTGGCGCACTGGCGCAACAGGGCGTGCGTCTGGGCGACGTACCCACCGCCGAACAGTGCTGCGTGCACCGCGACGGGGAACAGCTGGTGCACGCTGGTGCGCTCGCGCCACCCCGGGTGCAACCGGTGGACGTCCTGGTAGCCGTCGACCACAGCGTCCAGGTGCGGCAGGCCGAACAGCGCGAGCATCGCCAGGTCGGTCTCGCGGTGCCCACCGTGGGCTGCCGGGTCGATGAGCACCGCCCCGTCGGGCGTCCACATGACGTTGCCGGCCCACAGGTCTCCGTGCAGGCGCGCTGGCCCGTCGTCGTCGTCCAGCGCACCTGAGCACAACCGGGCGCTGAGCTGGTCCAGGTCCTTGCGCGCGCCTGGCGGTAGGTCCAGCGCCTGGGCCACTGGGGCGAGCCGGGCCTGGGCGTAGAACTGGCCCCATGTGGCAAAGCTTAGGTTGACCAGGGGGAACCGACCGATGAACCCGTCACCGTCCCACCCCGGCGGTGGTGCGCCAAAAGCCGGCGCACCAGCGTCGTGCAGCTGGGCCAACCTGGCGCCGAACACCCGGGCCGCCTCGACGGTCGGGGTCACCGAGGTGAGCATCACCAGGTCCAGGTGGTTCTCGGTGAGCTCGAGCACGTCGACGACTGGTACGGCTGCGGCC
>WRCL01000357.1 GCA_009783975.1 Micrococcales bacterium | reverse complement strand
GGTGCCCGCCGCTGCCCCGCAGCGTGTGAGGGTGCTCGCAGCCAGGGCAGGCCGTGCTGTGCAACGGCCCGCGGTCGTCGTCGGGCTGGGCGTCGTCGGGCTCGTTGCCGTCATCGCCCCGTCCCAGCTCGCGCCACGCACGGTCACGGTGACCAGCGAGCAGACCACCCACCCGCTCGTGCTCGTCGGCGTGGCCGGGTTGCGCTGGGAGGACGTCGGGGCCCTGGCGACCCCCGCCCTGTGGGAGCTGTCGCGTGACGCCGCTGTCGGGCAGGTCGCTGTGCGGTCGGTCGAGTCGCGGGCCTGCCCGGTCGACGGGTGGTTGGCGGTCTCCTCAGGGGCGCGTATGGCCTGGACCCAGGTGAAGGGCCGCTGCCTGACGGTGCCCGAACCGGTCGGCGGACCGACGTCGGCGACCGTCGCGCTGTGGGGCGAGGTCCAACGTGTCGCGACCGACCAGGGGTTCGCCGCGACCCCTGGTGTGCTTGGTGACGAGGTCCGCGACCAGCATGTGACCGCGACCGCGGTGGGGCCCGGTGCCGCACTTGCGCTCGCTGACGCCGACGGTGCCGTCGCCGGTACCTACCACCCCCGGCCGCAGGCAGCCGCGGGGCTGACGCCGCTGGTCGCCGGGGCGCTGGAGTCCGGCTCGCTCGTCGTCGTGGACGCCGGGGTGATCCGTGAGACCGGGCATGAGACGACCGACCTGGTGCCCGAGCTCGTCGGGCAGGCTGTCGTGGCCCGCGGCGAGAGGTTCGAGCCACAGCGGGCGAATGTGCCCCGGCCAGACCGTGCCGCACAGGTCCAGGCCGTCGACGAGCGGATCGGCGCTGTCGTGGCGGCTGCCAAGGGCACCGGCGCCACGGTGATGGTCGTCTCGCTCGCCGACTCAGGCGGGTTCTCCCTGCGCCTGGCCGCTGTGGCTGGGCCGATGCCGGGCACTGACGAACCAGCCCGTGGGCTCCTCGTGTCACCGTCGACCCGCCAGGTTGGTGTCGTCCAGGCCACCGACCTGCTGCCCACGGTGCTGTGGGCGCTGGGTGTCGACGGGGGGTCGGGGTCGGTGATCACTGCGGTCCCAGGTCCTGGCACAGCCGCAGAGCGGGTGTTCTTGCTGCAGGACACGAACCGTCATGCTGTGCAGATCACCCGGGTGTCAGGTCTTGCCACAGACCGGTTGATGAACGCGTTGAAGGTGCTCGCGGTCGTCGCAGTGGTGTTCCTCACCCGCGCTGCCCACCGGTCGTCGGGCCGTGTGGAGGACGAGGTCCGCCGTTGGGGGCTGCCGACGCTGCGGGTCGCGGCTGTGTTCATCGCTGCTGTGCCGGTCTCGGCGTACCTCACCAGCGCCTGGCCGTGGTGGCAGTCAGCCACACCGTACGGTGCGTTCTGGACGACGATGCTCGGCTGTGCGCTGGCGATCACCGCTGTGGCGTTCGCCGGGCCGTGGCGGCGTTCGCGGGTCGGGCCGGTCGCCGTCGTCGCGGCGGTGACCACCGTCGTGCTCACCGCGGACGCTGCCCTGGGTGGGCGGCTCGTCGTCGACTCTCCGTTCGGGGCGCACAGGATCCTTGCCGCCCGGTTCTACGGCACGAGCAACCAGGGGTTCGCGCTGCTCACCGTCGCTGCGCTCATCTTCGCGGCGGTCGTCGCACGCAGCCTGCTCGCGCGTGGTCGACGCACCGCGGCATGGCTGTCGGTGGCGATGGTCGGGGTGGTCGTCACAGCCGCGGACGGGCTGCCCGGCCTGGGCTCGGACTTCGGCGGACCACCAGCGATGATCCCGGCTTTCATGGTGCTCGCGCTTGTCGTGGCGGGCAGACGGGTGCGCTGGCCGTGGGTGCTCGGCGGGGTCGCGGCCGTCGCTGCCGTCGTCGTCGGGTTCGCCTGGGCCGACTACGCCCGGCCACCGGCCAGCCGCACCCACCTGGGCCGGTTCGTCCAGACCTTCCTCGACGGCGGGATGTGGCCGGTGGTCCAGCGCAAGCTCGAGGCGAACCTGCGGATGCTCGGCAAGGCGCGGTACACAGTCCCGACGGTCTTCGCCTCAGCCATGACCTTGTGGCTGGCGGACCTGCCCGGCCGGTGGCGCTGGCCGGCCCGTCCCCGTGGCACCATGGCCGACCTGTTCACCGCCGAACCGCTCCTGCGCCCGGCCGTCGCGGCTGTCACCGTGGCGCTCGGGCTTGGTTTCGCCCTCAACGACTCAGGCATCGTCATCCCTGCGACCGCTCTGGCGCTGGCCGCCCCCCTGCTCGTCGCCCTCGTCGCCGCGTGGCTGGCTGAGGACAATGGGGACGGTTCGTGTGTCTTGCCTGGTCAGGACGACGCAGTTGTCGCTGCGTCGTCCTGACCAGGCACGACACGGCGAACCGTCCATTGCCCTGACCTGCGGGTAGGCTCTCGGGCAGCGCACTTGGTGTGCGCGTGACCGGCAGCCACGGAGGACACGATGGACCGCTACGCCTACCTGGGACCAGCGGGCACGTTCACAGAACAAGCCTTGCGCCAGGTGGTCTCACCGGACCAGGCCCAGTACCTGCCCCAGCCGGACGTCACCAGCGCCCTTGACGCGGTGCGCCGCGGTGACGCGGACTTCGCCGTCGTCGCGATCGAGTCCACCGGTGAGGGCGGGGTCACCGCCACCTTGGACTCCCTGGCCAACGGCAGCCCCTTGGTGCTGCTGCGCGAGATGCTCGTCCCGGTCCAGTTCGACCTGGCCGGGCTGCCCGGCACGACGCTGGCCGACGTGCACCGTGTCAGCGCCCACCCCCACGCCTGGGTCCAGTGCCGCCGCTGGCTGGGGCAGAACCTGCCCGGGGCCGTCCACGTCGGCGCGACGTCGAACACGGCCCCGGCGGTCGTCCTCGCCGACGCGTGCCAGCACGCGTCGGCGCCGCCACCTGAGTGCGCCCCGGCCTTCGACGCCGCGCTCGTCCCGCCAGCAGCGATCGACGCCTACGGCCTGGCCCCCCTGGCCCACGGTGTGGCTGACAGCGCCGACCTGGTCACCCGTTTCGTCCTCGTCGGGCACCTGGGCGACGTGCCCGAGCCCACCGGCGCAGACAAGACCACGTTGGTCGTCCACCTGCCCGACGACGAGTCCGGCGCCCTGATGAACATGCTCGAGCAGTTCACCGTCCG
>WRCL01000356.1 GCA_009783975.1 Micrococcales bacterium | reverse complement strand
GGGAGTAGTACGCGTTGATCTGGCGTGCACGTTTGGCGGCGAACAGCACCAAGGCGTACTTGCTCTCGGCGCGCTCCAACAGCTCGTCGATCGGGGGGTCGGTGATCCCGGTCGGGGTCGCGACAGTTCCAGCCACGTGGGCTCCTTCCTCAGGACTGGGCAAGTGTACTAGACCGTGTTGCGAAAGTCCCTGCGCGCTGCGGCGCGCCCGGCACCCACGCTCGCGGCGTTGTCGATCCTCGCCCCGCAGCGCTGCTGCGACTGTCGTCCTCCGCCTTGCGAGCGCACGCCCCGGACGCACCTCGCTTGCGCACGGACTTCCGCAACACGGCCTAGACCAGGGCGCCGATGAGGGCGGCGAGCTCGTCGGCGGCGCGGTGCACGTCGTCGTTGATGACGACATGGTCGAACTCTGGTTCGGCGGCAAGCTCGACACGGGCGGTGGCCAGACGACGCTGCCGTTCAGCGGCGTCTTCGGTCCCCCGGCCGACCAGGCGCCGGACGAGCTCGTCCCACGACGGGGGGGCCAAGAAGACGAACCGGGCCTGCGGTACACGGGCGCGCACCTGCCGGGCACCGGCGAGGTCGATCTCCAGCAGCACAGGCACACCTGCTCGCAGGTGTGCCTCGACTGGCGCGCGGGGGGTTCCATACCGGTGCTGGCCGTGGACGACAGCCCACTCCAACAGCTCGTCGTCGTCGACCATCTGGTCGAACCGCTGGGGGCCGACGAACAGGTAGTGCACCCCCTCGACCTCCCCAGGCCGGGGAGGCCTGGTGGTCGCCGAGACCGACAACCACACTGGGTAGCGGTCGCGGACGTCAGTGGACACCACGCCTTTGCCGACAGCGGTCGGACCGGCAAGCACGGTGAGGCGGGCGGGCCGCACGGGCCCGCCCGCCTGGCCTTGGCTCACCCGTAGAGGTCGACGAGCGCTTTCACCTGGTGCGGGCCGAGGCCGCGCACCCGGCGGGTCTCAGAGATGCCGATCTCGGCCATGACCTTCTTGGCCTTGACCTTGCCGACGCCGGGCAGGGACTCGAGCAGGGAGACGACCTTGAGCTTGCCGATGGTCTCGTCCTGCTTGCCCTGCTCGATCACCTCGGAGAGCTTGCCTTGGGAGTACTTGAGCCGGTTCTTCACCTCGGCCCGCTTCTGGCGGGCTGCGGCCGCCTTCTGCAGGGCTTCGGCACGTTGTTCGGGGGTCAGGCTGGGAAGAGCCACGCGGGTCACCTTCTCGTGAACGTCGGGATTGGACTCACGCCTTGGGGCGGATCAGTGCCTCGAACCTATCATCACCAGGCGTATTGGCAACGCGTGCGCCCACGGGGTGTCACGAACGCAACGCTGAACGGGTCTGCCCGGCGGCCCGGGCAGCGGCGGCGACCAGGGCCTGCGGGTCAGGCCCGGCCGCCAAGACCGCACGCGAGGACGCAGCGAGCACGGCCCCGCGGGCGGCCCCGAAGACCGTCGCAAGCTCGGCTGGCCCGGCGCCTTGGGCCCCGACCCCCGGAGCCAAGAACAGCCCACGCACGGCACTGAGGTCAAGGCCGAGCCGCCCTGGTGCGTCACCGACTGTCGCCGCGACGACCAGACCGACCGGACCCAGACCGCACTCCCCCAGGTTTTCGGCGTTGACCTGCGAGGCTGCCTCGGCGATAGCCGCGGCGACGGACCGGCCACGGCTGTCGACGGCGTGCTGGACTGCTGCGCCTTCGGGGTTCGAGGTCAGCGCGAGGACGAACACACCGCGGTCTGGTCTGGCCGCCTCAAAAGCCGGTTCCAGCGACCCGAAACCAAGGTACGGAGACAAGGTGACCGCGTCGGCTGCCAGCGGTGAACCGTCGCGCAGGTACGCGTCGGCGTACCCGGTCATGGTCGACCCGATGTCACCGCGTTTGGCATCGACGATGACCAGCGTGCCGGCCTGGCGGGCGGCGAATATCACCTCTTCGAGCACCCCGACACCGGCCGCGCCGTGCCGTTCGAACAACGCTGACTGGGGTTTGAACGCCGCGACACGCCCACCCAGGGCCTGGACGACACCTAGGGCGAAGGTCCGTAGTCCGCCGGAGTCGTCACCCAGGCCCCAGGCACGCAACAGGCCCGGGTGGGGGTCGATCCCCACGGCCAGGGGGCCGTGGCGGTCCATGGCCGCGACGAGGCGGTCAGCGAACGTCGCTGTGCGGTTCGGCGCGACTGGGCGGTTCGGCACGACTGGGCGGTCGGACATCACTGGGCGGCCCGGGCCGCACGGCGCTCCTGGGCGGCCACAGCGTGGTCTTGCAGGCTCGTGACCGTGAACGGACCACGACGGACTGCCTCGATGGCCTGGACGGCCGCGTCGAGCTCTTGGACGGTCGTGATGATCGCCTTGTCCGCGGCGGTCGTAGCGGCGCGGATCTCGTAGCCGTCGAGGCGGGCGCCTTGGCCTGAGGGGGTGTTGACGACCATGTCGACCTCGCCGGCCATGATGAGGTCGACGATGGTCGACACACCAGCGGCACGGCCTTCGGTGTACTTGTTCACCACCGTCGAGGTGATCCCCGAACGTTGCAGGACCACAGCGGTGCCTTCGGTCGCCAAGACCGTGAACCCAAGCTCGGACAACCGCCGCACAGGCAGCACGATCGCCCGTTTGTCGCGGTCGGCGACCGAGACGAACACCGTGCCCGAGGTTGGCAGGCCTCCGAACGCCGCCGCCTGGGCCTTGGCGAACGCCGTGGGGAAGTCGCCGTCCATACCCATGACCTCACCGGTCGAACGCATCTCGGGGCCGAGCAAGGTGTCGACGACGTTGCCGCGGCGGGTGCGGAACCGTTTGAACGGCAAGACGGCTTCTTTCACGGCGATCGGGGCGCCCAGATCGAGCACTGTCGCGTCGTCAACGGGGAGCACACCACGTTCGCGCAGGTCAGCGATGGTGTGCCCCGCCATGACCAGCGCTGCGGCTTTCGCCAGCGCGACACCGGTCGCCTTGGAGACGAACGGAGCTGTGCGTGAGGCCCGGGGGTTGGCCTCCAGGACGTACAGCACGTCAGACAGCAGGGCGAACTGCACGTTGAGCAGGCCACGCACACCCACACCCGCGGCGATCGCCTGTGTGCTCGTGCGGATCCGGGCGAGCTCGGCCGACGACAACGTGACAGGGGG
>WRCL01000355.1 GCA_009783975.1 Micrococcales bacterium | reverse complement strand
TCGTTGAGGTACGCGGTAGCGACGGACGTGTGTGGCGCACCGCCAGATCCCGCGACCAGACGCACCCCGGACCCCGCCAGGTGGTCGCGTACGACTGTCCCGTCCGCGTCCTCGCCGATCCAGGTCAACAGCTCGACGTCCCGCCCCAGCCGCCCCAGGCCGACGGCGACGTTCGCTGGTGACCCCCCAGGGTGGCGGTCGGTCGACCCGTCGGGGCGCACGACGACGTCGACCAGCGCCTCGCCGATGACCAGGGCGTGGCCCACAGCCTCACTCCTCAGCCGGGTCCCCGCCCCGGGCAGCGCTGAGACGTTCGCGGGCCCCGTCGAGCCACTGCTGGCACCGCTCGGCGAGCGCCTCGCCACGTTCCCACAGCCCCAGCGCCTCTTCGAGCGTCCCTGCCCCCGACTCCAGCTGCGTGACGACCGACATCAGCTCGTCGCGCGCCTGTTCGTACCCCAGCTCGTCCACCGGCACCTTGTCCACGTCGCCCAGTGTTGCAGCCCAGGCTGCCGCGGGTCTGCAGACACACCTCCGCCTGGATCCACCGATTCTTGCCTGCTGCGCGCCACCTGACGGGCACGCTGGCCGCGTTGTCGCTGCTCGATGGGCCTCCAGCCCGCCTTCGCTGCTCCGCCTTGCCATCGCACCCGTCAGGTGGCGCGCAACAGGCAAGACTCGGTGGATCCAGTCTCAGGTGGAGACGAAGACGGAGTCCCACTCATCGGTGCTGACGAGCCAGTTCAGGGCGTAGTGCCACTCCTGGACGACGCCGCCGTGAAGGCCGGCAGGGGCAGGTTGGCCTTTGACCCGGGCGTCGACGCAGGCCCAGTCGTACCGTAAGACGAGGTCGGTGGCGTCGAGCAGCTCGCCGGTGGTCCGTGGTTTGGTCATCTTGAGGAACTTCGTGAGGTTCTTCTGGCGCCACAAGACCTTGGCCATCGCTGAGACGTCGCAGAGGCGGTCGGGATAGCCCAGGTCGCACAGACCCCGGGCCCACATGAAGACATAACAGCACTCGTACCGGAAGCTGAAGTTCGCCACGTCCTGCTGCGGCGGGTTCCGGGCGGCGCGGTACTCGGCTTCTGTCGGAGAGAGCTCCATCCGCCCGCCAAGGATCTCGTTGACCTTGTTGGGATATTTTTGGGCCTCGTCCCACGTCTCCCCGCCACCGCGGCCTTCGCTGTAGGTGGCCATCGCGAACACCGCATACAGACGCGACGCGATCTCTTCGGGGCTGCGGACATTGACGTCCGACTCCGGCATCGCGGGGTACAGCTCGGGAAGATATGGGATTCCCCTCTGGACGAGCGCGGCGATGGACCGGTCGCGGCGCGCGGTGTCGGCTGGGGCGGGGACGGCGGTCCCGTCGAGCCAGTCGGCGTTGGCGACGGGATGGTACTCGGTGAGGTCGCTGCGGCCGTCGGTTGCCAGCAGCAGCGTCCCGGCGCTGGTGTACAGCGATCCGTCGGGCATGAACACCAACGCGGCCAGATCTTCGGCGACACCAAACAGCGTCCCGACGACGTAGCTGTGGCGTTCCGGGCTGGGTTCGAACGCCACGCTCGCCAGGCAGTTGAAAAGCCTGACCTGCTGGAGGACCGCCTCGTGCAGCTTCTGGTCCTGGCACGGGACCCGCGCGTAGAACCCGTACATCCCCGGGATGTGCTGCTGGAAGAACGCCGGGTCGGTGTTGATCCGCACGTGCAGGGTCGACCCGTCGCGAAGCTGGATCCCGAACGCATCGGTGTTCTCTGAGTCCTGGAACGGGACAACACCGACCGTCTGATCAGCGAACCGAGCGAGCAGCGCCGCCCGCACCCGGCCAAAATCCCCGATCAAGGTGTACAAGACGATGTGCATCGGGTCTGTTCCGGGCGTCATACCTGGACCTTTCTGTCTTCGCTGGCCCCGAGGACGAGCGCCAGGACAAATAAGCGCTCTTTCCACGCGACGTGCCGCCGAAGCCCCGCTGGTGATGTCCGCGATGCCGCCGTCGCGGTGACTGGTGTTTCAATTGTCCGGGCACGATGAAACGTACGCCGGAACGATACCATCTCGCCGGGGCTCGGTCGGCGCGGATGCACACGAAATCCCCCATCCGTGTTGCAGGTGTGCCAGCCAGGCACAGATGTTTCAGCCTGAAACAGTTACTGCCAGGTGGATGAGAAGACCGGTGCTCCACCGACAAGCGCAGCGCTGAGCTCGCCGGCAGGTTGGTAATGCGACCTCGGCACCGGACCGCCTGGCCAGGGCTGTGAGGATCCTGTGTGGTCAACTCAGCCCGACGCCAAGACCTCAAGCTGGCGGACAAGCCGGTGCGTCACTGGGTGCCGTCGACGATGGCGGCGACTTTCCCATCGGCCACGCGGATGTCCAGGCAGTCGCCAGCCTGCACTTGGTCGGCGCGCCGCACGACCGTCCCGTCGGCCAGGCGCACCACGGCGTACCCGCGGTCCAACGTGGCTTGCGGGGACAAGGCGCCCAGGGCTGTGGACAACCGTGACAGCTGGGCGTCGGCGTCGTCAAGCCGGCGGTCCACAGCCAGGCCGGCACGGACGCGGGCTGCCGTGAGCCCGTGGGTGTGCGGGTCGAGCAACGTCCAGGGACGCACGAGCACCGGCCTGGTCCGCAGCAGCTGTAGGGTCTGGTGCTCGCGCTCGACGCGCGCAGCGACGGCCCGGCGTGCTCGGGTGCGGGCCGCGACGAGCCCGGCGCGTTCGGCAGTCATGTCCGGCACAACACGCCGGGCCGCATCAGTCGGGGTCGACGCGCGCACGTCAGCGACGAGGTCGAGCAGCGGCGAGTCCATCTCGTGCCCGATCGCGCTGACCAGCGGGGTGCGGCACGCCGCCGCAGCCCGCACGAGGGTCTCGTTGCTGAACGGCAGCAGGTCTTCGAAGGACCCGCCGCCGCGCGCGACGACCAGGACGTCCACCTGCGTGTCGGCGTCCAGCTCGCGCAGCGCCGCGACGATCTCCGGCACCGCGTGCACCCCTTGGACGCTCACGCGCCGCACCTCGAACCGCACCCCGGGCCACCGCGCCCGTGCGTTGGTGACCACGTCATGCTCGGCGTCGCCTTGCTGGGCGCACACCAGCCCGACCATCTGCGGGACGAACGGCAGCGGTTTCTTGCGCGCCGGGTCGAACAGCCCCTC
>WRCL01000354.1 GCA_009783975.1 Micrococcales bacterium | reverse complement strand
TTGATGCCCACCACACCGGAACTGGTGCCCCCCGCCGGACCCTTGCGGGTCAGCCTCACCTTGGGGGGTCGTGAACTGCCCGCGTGGAGACTTGGCAGAATCGGAGGGCGAAGGCGGGGCGACGGGTGTTGGTGCACGTCCGACCGGGGGAGTCCCCGAAGGCGGCACCTGTGCGCGCCGATGGGTTGGGGGTGCAGACCACCGTGAGGGTGCGGCGGTGGCGCCGGTACGGCGCCGACCGGGCGTTCGTCGTGGACTCGTGTGGTTCTCACCTTGGTTCGGTCGACCTGACCTCGGGGGAGGTCGACCTCGTCGAGCCTGAGCACGACGGGCAGGTGCGCCACGCGGTCCAGGTGTACCTGCGCGCCGACCTCGACGAGGTCCTCGTCCCCCAGCAGCGCGCACCGCTCGACGGGTTCAGCCCCGGCGACGAACAGATCCTGCGCCAGTGGCTGGGCGCCCCGATCATGCTTGGCGGCCCGAGCCACGTGTTCCGCACGGTGCGCGCCCAGCTCGAACGGCTTGCCGAGGACGGGTGGACCGTCGTGCACCAAGTGCCCTTGGGGCTCCAGGGCAGCAGCTGCCCGCACCTGGTCGTCGGGCCTCCTGGGGTGTTCACGGTCCGGCGGGTGGGCCGGGTCGGTGCCCAGGTCGAGGTCGACGGTGCCGTGCTGCGGATCGACGGCGCCCCGGTGACCATGTTGCGTGACGCTGTTTTCGAGGCGCGCCGCATCCGCACCCTGCTCGTCGGTGACGCGCCCTGCCGCCTGCACGTGCGGCCTGTGTTGGCCGTCACCGGAGACCTCACCACCACCGGGGCGTCCTTTGGCCCCCTGGTCGTGCCCGCCTGCGACGTCGACACCATCTTACACAACCTCGACAGGACGCTGCTCCCGGCCGAACGGCTCGCCTTGTCCCGCGTCGTGCGCCGCGAGTCCACCTGGTGGGCCTGACGCACGGTGAGGGACGAACTTCGGGGTGAGGGACGAACTTGTATGTTCGTCCCTCACCCCGAAGTTCGTCCCTCAGCGGCTGGGGTCTCGCCGGAACAGCGAGATCGGGAGGATGATGGTGCGGTGAGCAGCGACGAGACACGTCGTCCACGGCGGCCTGGGCGGCTGGGCCCTGTGGACGCTGAGGGCATCGAGGGCGACCCGGACCCCGCTGACCTCACCGAGGCCGCGCACACCACGGCCCAGGCGCTGGTGCACCGGGGACGGGCGAGCGCCGACCCTGACGTCGTCGAACGCCTGGTCACCCTCGTGGAGACCGAAGGGATCCAGACCATTGCTGCGTTGTGGTCCGGCAGCCCCGCCGACTCCCTGCCCGGGGTGCTGTGGCGGCTGTACGCGCTACGGGCCTGGGTGCGCGGCGACGCGCGGACCGTCGCCGACCGCTACCGCCAGGGGATGTCGGCCGCCGCCGTGCACGACGTCGTCGCCGGGGTGGCCGAGCTGCCGACCGCCACCGATGTGGTCCACCTTGTCGACCAGGTCCTCACCGGCGTGTACACGCGCGACCTGGACGTGGCGCTGGAACGTGCTGCCGCGTTTTGTCGGGTCGTGGCCACAGGCACAGCCTTCGACGCCGACCACCTTGACACTGTCGACTCCACCAGCGCCGACCGCGCCACCCGCAGCGCCGCGAGCCTGCTGCGCACCGCCGACGAGCTCGCCCGCGCCGCCGAGCTCTGGCGCACCGGCCGCCTGGAGTAGCTGGAGCAACTGGGGACGGTTCCTATGTCACTTCGGGATGAGGGACGAGCACACAAGTTCGTCCCTCAGCGGTGGGGGCGGAGGGGTTGGTGGAGGCGGGGTGGTGCGTGGGACGTAGAATCGTGGTGGCGGACCGGCGGGGTCCGCCGGTCCCTGCAATGAGAGATGGTGTTGGCGTGCCTGTGGCAACACGGCCTGACCTGCGGAACGTGGCGATCGTCGCCCACGTCGACCATGGCAAGACGACCCTGGTCGACGCGATGCTGTGGCAGACGGGGGCCTTTGGCGAGCATGACCACGTCGAGCGGCGGGCGCTGGACTCTGGTGAGCTCGAACGTGAGAAGGGGATCACGATCCTGGCGAAGAACACGGCGGTGCGGTACTCCGGGGAGCACGCCGCAGCGGTGGGGCAGCCTGACGGGGTGACGATCAACGTCATCGACACCCCCGGGCACGCCGACTTCGGCGGGGAGGTCGAGCGGGGGCTGTCGATGGTCGACGGGGTGGTGCTGCTCGTCGACGCCTCGGAGGGGCCGTTGCCGCAGACGCGGTTCGTCCTGCGCAAGGCGCTGGCGGCGCGGCTGCCGGTGGTGCTCGTGGTGAACAAGGTCGACCGGTCTGACGCGCGGATCGCCGAGGTCGTCGACGAGACCCACGACCTGCTCCTCGGGTTGGCCTCTGACCTGCACGAAGAAGACCCTGACCTTGACGTCGACCAGGTGCTGGACGTGCCGGTCGTCTACGCCGGGGCCAAGGCGGGACGTGCCTCGCTCGAACCGCCACCAGACGGCCAGCTGCCGCAGAGCCCCGACCTGGAACCGTTGTTCGCCACGATCCTCGACCGGATCCCCGCGCCGACCTACGACCCCGACGCGCCGTTGCAGGCGCATGTGACCAACCTCGACGCCTCGCAGTTCTTGGGGCGCCTGGCGTTGCTGCGGATCTTCAACGGGACCTTGACCAAAGGCCAGCAGGTCGCCTGGGTGCGCCACGGGGGCACGACGCAGGTGGTCAAGGTCACCGAGCTGTTCGAGACCAAGGCCCTGGAGCGGGTGCCCACGACGAGCGCCGGCCCCGGCGACATCGTCGCGGTCGCCGGGATCGAGGGCATCACGATCGGCGAGACCCTCGCCGATGTGGACGACCCGCGTCCGTTGCCCCTGATCAGCGTTGACGACCCGGCGATCTCGGTGACCGTCGGGATCAACACCTCGCCGCTGGCCGGTGCCGGCGGCAAGGGGCACAAGCTCACCGCCCGCCAGGTCAAAGACCGTCTGGACCGTGAGCTGGTCGGGAACGTGTCGTTGCGGGTGCTGCCCACCGAACGGCCCGACACCTGGGAGGTCCAAGGCCGCGGGGAGCTGGCGCTGGCGATCCTCGTCGAGCAGATGCGCCGCGAAGGGTTCGAGCTGACCGTCGGCAAACCGACCGCGGTGACGCGGACCGTCGACGGGGTCGTC
>WRCL01000353.1 GCA_009783975.1 Micrococcales bacterium | reverse complement strand
TACTGGCCGGGGCGTTCGACATGCCCAGACAAGGAGAAGAAGCCGTGGCCTGTGGACCGCTCGGTGCCCATCTGCTTGAACCAGTCCGCGCCACCGCGCACGATCGCCGGGACCGAGGCGATCGACTCGACGTTGTTCACCACGGTCGGACGGGCGTACAGACCCTCGACAGCCGGGAACGGCGGTTTGAGGCGGGGCTGGCCGCGCCGGCCCTCCAAGGAGTCCAGCAGGGCGGTCTCCTCACCGCAGATGTACGCCCCGGCCCCGGCGTGGACCGTCAGCTCCAGGTCGAACCCAGAGCCGAGGACGTTCGAGCCCAGGTACCCGGCCTTGCGGGCCTCGGCCGCAGCCTCGAGCAACCGCCGGTAGACGTGGACGACCTCACCGCGCAGGTACACGAACGCGTGGTGGCACCCGATCGCGTACGAGGTGATGATGATGCCCTCGATCATGTGCTGGGGGCTGGCGAGCATGAGCGGGATGTCTTTGCACGTGCCCGGCTCGGACTCGTCAGCGTTGACGACCAGGTAGCGCGGACCGCCGTCGGAGGGGGGCAAGAAGGTCCACTTCAGCCCGGTGGGGAACCCGGCACCGCCGCGGCCGCGCAGACCAGAGTCCTTGACCGCGGCGACGACCTCCTCAGGTTTCATCGTCAGCGCCTTGCGCAGGCCGAGGTACCCGCCGTTGGTCAGGTACGTCGCCATCGACCAGGACTTTTCCGCGTCCCAGTCCCGTGACAGCACGGGGGCCAGCGTCGCAGTCATCACGACTCCTTCTGTCCAGGTCCGGAAGCCTTGCCTCGACGCCGTTCGTCAGGCAGCGGCGGAGGAGCCCAGCGGTTCTCCTTGGCCAGCACCGTGCCGCGCAACGTCGGGGCACCAGCAAGGCCACCTTCGTCGCCACGGCCGTCGGGGAACCCGGCGAGCACGTGGGAGACCTCGGTGAACGTCGCCACCGAGTCCGCCCCGCGGGTGGGGGTGACCTGCGTGCCCGCCCGGAGGTCGTCGACGAGCGCGAGCGTCGACTGCGGCGTCTGGTTGTCGAAGAACTCCCAGTTCACCATGACCACAGGTGCGTAGTCGCACGCGGCGTTGCACTCCAGGCGCTCAAGGGTGATCAGCCCGTCCTCGGTCGTGCCTTCGTGGCCGATCCCCAGGTGCGCGGCGACCTCGTCCCAGATCGCGTCGCCGCCCATGACCGCGCACAAGGCGGTCACGCACACCCCGACGGTGTACGTGCCGTTGGGGTGGCGTTTGTACTGGGTGTAGAACGTCGAGACCGCTGAGACCTGCGCGGGGGTCAGGTCCAAGGTCGCGGCGGCGAAGGCGACCCCGCGCGGGGAGACGTACCCGTCCTCGGACTGCACCAGGTGCAAGATCGGCAGCAAGGCCGAGCGGGGGTTGGGGTAGCGCGCGATGATCTGCGCGGCCTCGTCGGCCAGGCGCGCACGCACGTCGGGGTCGTAGCTCGTGGCGTGCACCGCCGGGGTGTCAGTCCTGTGTTCCATCAGCGGTCCACTCCTCCGAGCACCGGGTCGATCGAGGCGACCGACACCACGACGTCAGCGACCTGGCCGCCCTCGCAGATGACCGAGGTCGCCTGCAGGTTGTTGAACGACGGGTCCCTGAAGTGGGCCCGGTACGGTTTGGTCCCACCGTCGGAGACCAGGTGCACGCCCATCGTGCCGCGCACGTGCTCGATGGTCTGCCAGACCTGGCCGGGCGGGACGCGGAACCCTTCGGTGACGAGCTTGAAGTGGTGGACCAGCGACTCCATCGAGGTGCCCAAGATCTCCTTGACGTGCTCAGGGCTCTGGCCCTGCCCGTCGGGGCCGACCGACATCTGCGCTGGCCAGCCGATCTTCTTGTCGGTGACCATCACCGGGGCCCCGACGGTGGCGTCCAGGCGGTCGCAGGCCTGCTCGACCAGGCGCAACGACTGGTAGATCTCTTCCATCCGCACGATCATGCGGGCGAAGTTGTCGGCCTCGGTCGCCGTGGGGATGTCGAAGTCGTAGGTCTCGTACCCGCAGTACGGCTGGGTCTTGCGCACGTCGTAGGGCAGGCCCGTGGCACGCAGCATCGGCCCGGTCACCCCCAGCGCCATGCACGCGGCCATCGACAGGTAGCCGGTACCTTTCATCCGCAGGTGGACGATGGGGTTCTCCAGCAGCAGGTCTTCCAGGCCCCGCATGTACTTGCGGACCGAGGCGACCTTCGTGCGGGTGAAGGCCGTGAGGTCGTCGGGGACGTCCTGGGCCACACCGCCGGGGCGGACGTACCCGTGGTTCATCCGCAGCCCGGTGATGAGCTCGAGTGCCTCGAGCAGGTCCTCGCGGGCCTGGAAGGCGAGCATCATCACCGTCGTCGCGCCCATCTCGTTGCCGCCGGTGCCCACGAAGACCATGTGTGAGCAGATCCGGTTCAGCTCCTGGACGAGCACGCGGATGACCGAGGCGCGCTCGGGCACGTCGTCGGTGATCTCGAGCAGCTTTTCCACAGCCAGGCAGTACGCGGCTTCTTGGAACAGCGGGGCGAGGTAGTCCATGCGGGTGCACAGCGTCACGCCCTGGGCCCAGGTGCGGTACTCCATCGTCTTCTCGATACCTGAGTGCAGGTAGCCGATCCCTGCCCGGGCCTCGGTGACCGTCTCGCCGTCGATCTCCAGCATCAGGCGCAGCACCCCGTGGGTCGACGGGTGCTGGGGACCCATGTTCACGACGATACGTTCCTCACCGAGGCGGGCGGCCTCGGCGGCGATCTGCGACCAGTCCTCGCCGACAGAGTCGAAGACGGGCACACCGTCAAGGTCGGCGTCGTGCAGCGCACCGGTGGAGTGCGCGGTCGTGCCGGTGGGGGGTGTGGTGGTGCTCATCAGCGGTACGCCCTCCGCTCGTCGGCCGGGGGCACCGTGGCGCCCTTGAACTCGACCGGGATGCCGCTCAGCGGGTAGTCCTTGCGCTGCGGGTGGCCCGCCCAGTCGTCAGGCATGTGGATCCGCGACAGGCCAGGGTGCCCGTCGAAGACGATCCCGAAGAAGTCGAACGTCTCGCGTTCGTGCCAGTCGTTGGTCGGGTACACCGACGTCGTCGACGGGATGTGGCGGTCAGCGTCGTCGACGGCAACCTCCACACGCAGCTGGTGGCCGTGGGTGACCGACACCAGGTGGTACACCGC
>WRCL01000352.1 GCA_009783975.1 Micrococcales bacterium | reverse complement strand
CCCTGCCCCAACGAGCACGGGCTACCCACACGACGCCCCCCGCGGGCGTGCTGGTCGACCACGGCACGGTCAGGGTCGACCTGGTGCAACGCGGTGTCGACCGCGACACCCAACGTCCGCGGGGTCAGGCCCGACGCACCAGGCAGGACCACAGCCAGCACCGCGTCGCACACCTCGACAGCCTCCTCACCGAGACGGTCCGCCAGGACCCTGGCGTGCCCAGCTGGCAACCGCCCTGCGCGCAGCTCGGCTGCGACCTCAGGGATCACCTGGGCCAGGGCACGGCCCTGGGACACCAGCCTGGCTGCTGAGCCACGTGAGCAGCCGGTCGCGAACGCGACCTCCTGCGCCGCGGCCGAGTGCCGCCCGTACCCGGTGTCCTTGCGCCCAGCACGACACGAGGCACGCGCGACACGGTCAGCCACGTGCGCCGAAGCCCGCGCCGTCATCTCGTACGCCCACGAGGCCATCTGGTCGGCCGCGGCCAGGACCGTGACCAGCTCAGCGTCGGTCAGCCGGTCCATGTCCACACGGCCCAACGCTGCGACCAGCTCTGGGCCCGGGGCCAGAGCTGCCAGGTCCTGGACGATCCCACGGTCGGCGCGCACATCATGACGACCGTGTTTGCACCAAAGAGGCAGGTCGTATTCTGCGCCGGTGTTGTCTGCGGCCGACCCGGTGGGTTCTGTCCCCTGCAACATGTGTCCCAGCATACCAAGCCCAGCCCCATTTGTCCAAATCTCCGTCACCAGCCGACACAACTATCTGGCGGAAGAGACAATAACCAGGCGACTGAGACAGGACCGGTGCCTGTGAACGGTTCGCGACGGCACAGAAAACGACCAGGCTGACACTGCCGCCCCCTGCGTCTCCGCTCAGCGACCGAGTCATAGAGCTACTCGTCAGCGGGCGCGTCCGCTGACTTCGCTGCCCGGTGCAGGATATGTTTTCGCTCCGTCGCAGCGACATTCGATCTTTCCAGGCCGCGGGGCAGAAAGAATCCGTCGTCGACCTGCACGTGAGCACCGCGTCGCTGCAATCAGTCATCGTCGAGCTGCAGATGGCCCCGTTCCCGGCGCTCCGCGAACGGCTGAAGTACTACGAGGCCAAAGAGATCGCCGCCCAGCTCACCCCCGGCGACCCCTACGCCCAGCTGCGCCCGGTGCTCATGGTCGCCGTGTGCGGGTTCCGCCTGTTCGACGACGACCGAACGGCGACGGAGCATCACCCGGCTGCTGGCGCGGGGCATGGCCGTCGAAGAGGTCGCAGACATCTTCCAGACCACCCCGGACGACATCGCCGGCATCATCAACGCAGGGTGATCTGCCGGCCCACGACACCGCCTGGCTCATCGAGCGCAACGGTTCGACGCGTGCAACGGTTCTACCCCTTGCAGCCGCGTCGAACCGTTGCACTCGATATCCCGACTCGCCCACGTCATGCGGGCGACCCAGCAGGCCCATCAGAGAGCCACTGGTCGCGCGTGTGCAGGTATGGTCGTCACCAGACGAGCCGATGGACGGGCAGCACCGCACGTCCGCCGGTCGTCGGCCGACCATCTGTCCTTCGTGGGAAGGCGCTGAGCCATGCGTGTCCCTGACGACCAACCCAGCACGGCCGGGGCGCCCGACGGCGGGTACCGGACACAACCACCGGTGCCCGGCGCCGCTGCACCACCACCCACGGCACCTTTGCCCGGCGCCGTTGCGCACCCACCTGGGGCACCAGCGCCTGGCACCACGGCACACCCCACACCCGGCTCCCCTGCACCACCACCAGCGGCACCAGCACCCGGCCCCCCTGCACCACCAGCGGCACCAGCGTCTGGGACCGTCGTGCAACCGCCGTCTGGTCCGGTGCCCGACGCCACCCAGGCGCTACCACCGCCGAGTGCGACAACAGCGTTCACCCCGGAGCAGGTGGCGGCGTTCGCGCCGAGCTTTGCCCCTGGTGGTGGCGCGCAGGTACCGCCAGGGTACGCACCGGTGCCTGCCGGCCTGGCAGGGCCACGTCCGCGGCGCGGGTTCGTCGTCGTCGCGGTGAGCGTCGCTGCGGTGGCGATCGTCGCGATCATCGTCGGCGTCATCGTCGTGTGGACGCAGGCAGACAAAGAGACGACGACCCCACCTGCGACCACTGACACGACCTGGACCCAGACCGACCCTGGCACAGCCCCGCACACAGACCCCAGCGTGGGACCGACGACGGCGAACCCGACCGATATCTTCGACCGTTACACGCGCCAACCGTGGACGACCTCACCGCGGCCGACGACCTCGCCGGGCTACACCATGCCGCGGCTGCCGACGACCTCACCGCCGCCGCGGTGGTGACCAGCGATCTGCACCCGGGGATCGGGAACATCGGCGGAATTTGGTGCATCCAAGGGGCACGACGGCAGACCGGAAGGAGCGTGGGGACGATGTCAAGACTCCGCCAGCGCGGCGCGCAGCGCTGCCCGTGCACGGTTGAGCCGGCTCTTGACGGTCTGCACCCCGACCTGCTGGTGCGCGGCGATCTGCTCGTACGTGAAGTCGCCGTACTCGCGCAGCACCAACGCCTCACGGAAGTCCGGCGGCACCTGCCTCAACGCCTCGGCGACCCGGTCTCGTTCGGCGATCCCGTGCTGGGGGTCGGCCCACTCGTCGGCAGTCTCAGGCACCGACTCGACCATCTCCTCGCGCCGACGGCGCACCTGGGCCAGTGCCGCGTTCGACGCGATCCGGTACAGCCAGGTCGACACCGCCGAGTCACCGCGGAACCGGTCGAGGTTGCGCCAGGCTGCGAGCAGGGCGTCCTGCAGCGCGTCCTCGGCGAGGTAGTGCTCACCGGTGATCCGCAAGCACACCCCCCACAGCGTCCGGCGGTGCGGGGTCACAAGCTCTTCGAACGCGTGCTGGTCACCAGCACACGCCCGGCGGAGCAGGTCACTGTCAGATGGCATGGCCACGAAGGTCGATCTCCCGTGAGACGCGTCGCACCGGACGGCTGCTGTAGACATAGTGTCCTAGACCGACCCGATCGCACAGATGCTTCACAGAAGAAAGATAGCTGAGATGAACGATCTGGCAGAAGACGAGACCATCCTCGGCGAACCCCCAGACCCGCCCCAGCAGGTGTGGACCGCCGCCCTCGACCACGCGTTCGAAGAGCTTGTGACCCCGCACCGCCGGACGCTGT
>WRCL01000351.1 GCA_009783975.1 Micrococcales bacterium | reverse complement strand
GTTCTGCCCGTCGTGCGGCGCGCGGTACGACTTCCGGCCCCGTCTGGCCCCTGGTGACGTCGTCGCTGGTCAGTACCAGGTGGTCGGGTGCCTCGCGCACGGGGGGATGGGCTGGATCTACCTCGCGCGTGACCGGAACCTCTCAGGCCGGTGGGTGGTGCTCAAAGGGCTGCTGAACTCCGGTGACGCGCACGCGGTCGCGGCCGCGATCGCCGAGCGGCGGTTCCTGGCAGAGGTCGACCACCCGCAGATCGTCAACGTCTACAACTTCGTCACCCATGCCGGGGCTGGGTACCTGGTCATGGAGTACGTCGGGGGGACCTCGCTGAAACAGATGCTCTCCCAGCGCAACACCCGGGCGGGGCGCATCGACCCACTGCCGGTGGACCAGGCCCTGGCGTACATGCTGGAGGTCCTGCCGGCGCTGAGCTACTTGCACGACTGTGGGCTGCTGTACTGCGACTTCAAACCCGACAACGTCATCTGCCAGGGCGAGTCGGTCAAGCTCATCGACCTTGGTGGGGTGCGCCGCGCCGACGACACCCACTCGACCCTGTTCGGGACGCGAGGGTTCCAGGCGCCGGAGGTGCCCGTCGAAGGCCCGTCGGTCGCCGCGGACGTGTTCACGATCGGCCGGACCCTGGCCACGCTCGTGCTCGACTTCAAGGCGAACACCACGACGTACGCCACGACGCTGCCACCGGTGGCCGACACCCCCGTGTTCGCCAGGTACGACTCGTTCTACCGGTTGCTGGCCAGGGCGTGCGCCTTCGACCGCGACGACCGGTTCGCGACGATCGACGAGCTGCGTGTGCAGATGCTCGGGGTGCTGCGCGAGGTCGTCGCGACCGACCACGGCCTGGGCGCCCCTCCGCGGACGACCGACGCGTCCAAGCTGTTCGCCTCCCCAGCGGTCGACGTGGCCGACCGCCCGTTGCTGCCCACCGAGATGCCGACGTTGCGTCCTGACGAGCACGACCCGTTGTTCGGCTGGCTCGCCGGGGTGACGGTCAACGAGCCGGCCGCCCGGTTCGGGATGCTTGCGACCCCGCCGCAGCCGACCGCCGAAGTCCTCGTCGCCCGGGTGCAGGTGGCGATCGCCGCGATCACGACTGAAGAGCTCGCCCGCGCGGCGTGGTCGGCCCGGGCGCGCCAGGGGATCGAGATGCTCCTCGAGCTTGACCCGTGGGACTGGCGTGCTGCGTGGCTGTCAGGCCTGCTCGCGCTCACCGAGGCTGCAGCGACCCCGTCGGACCTGGTCAACCGCTCTGCGCGTGTGGCCAGCGCCGCCGTCGCGGCGCGGGCGTCGTTCAACGCCGTGTACGGGCAGGTCCCTGGCGAGCTCGCACCCAAGCTCGCGCTGGCCACGGCGTGCGAGCTGTCCGACGAGCCGGCCGTCGCCGAGTCGTTGTACCTGGTCTGCGCGAGCGTCGACGCGGCCTACACGAGCCTGGCCGCGTTCGGCCTGGCCCGGATCCGCCAGCAGCGCGGCGACGCCGCCGGGGCCATGGCAGCGCTCGACCTCGTCGGGCCGACCCGTGGCTCGTACCGCCAGGCCCGGGCGATGCACGCCCAGCTCGCGGCGTCGAGCGTCGGACCGTGGCCGAGCATGCCCGTCGCCGGCACGTCACCAGCACCTGGTGTGACCGCGCGAATCGCCCCACCCGAACCGGGCCGTGCTGTGCTGCCCGACGTGCGTCTGCTGGGCGGGGTGGTGCAGTACTGGACCCGACCGGTGGCCAGCAGCGACGAGGTCGCGGTCGTCGTGCAGAAGCTTGCGGTCGGGGGGACCGACCTCGTCACCCTCAGCGGGATCGACTGGCAGGTGATCCAGGTCGAGCCGGGCCGCGGCGCGTTGCTGCTGGCCGACCGGGTGATCGGTGCCGGCCCGTACCACGGCTATCAGTGCCACATCACCTGGGAGCAGTGCGACCTGCGACGATGGTTGAACGACGACTTCCTGATGTCCTTGGGCGCCGCCGTGGTCGACAGGGTCTCGGTCGCCGCTGTGCGCAACGGCCCAGCCCTCATCGGCACCGACGGCGGCCCCGACACCCACGACCGGGTGTTCGTCCTGTCCGTCCCCGAAGCCGAGTACCTCGCCCAGGACGGCAACCACAACACCCGGACGCTCGGCTCAACAAGGCTCGTCACCAAAGACGAAGCCGACGAGACCGCCTGGTGGTGGCTGCGCTCACCCGGCCAGAACCTCGACTGCGCCGCCTACGTCCGCCCCGACGGCTTCCTCAGCTCCATCGGCAACTCCGTGACCACCCCAGGTGGCGTCCGCCCCGCCTTCTGGCTCACCCTGTGACGCTGGCGTCAGAACTGGAGCATCTGCTGAAAGCGCTCTGAACGCATTTGGTACTGAGCAGCCGCTGATGGGTTGGGATCTTTTGAGTAACGCCACGGGTCGTCGTAGCCGTCGAGATTGTCCAGGCTTTCGAGAGCCGCAGTGGAAGCCTGGAGCTGGGCGGCGGCTTCACTGTCGTTCCCGAGCTGGATCATGCAGGCAGCATAGAGGTTGTCGGCAGAACCGTCTATCTGGCGCTTCAAAATGTTGAGAAGGTCGCAGAACATGTCGTTCAGTTCCTGCAGTACCAGACCTGGACCGTAGTGCCCGCAGCCGAGGTCTGAGCCCCGCAAGACAGAAGAGACGAGTTCGTGATTGCTGCCCCGAGCAGATGCAACTACGCCTGTGAGGATGTCGACAATCTCTTTCATATAGTTTCTGATATTCGTGACCGCTGGGGCGTCGGTCGCGATGCCAGGCTCGTCTGAGAGGTCGAGCGGATCTGGGTTCGGCAACTGCCAGTTGACCCGGACATTTTCGTCTGGGTCCGAGATCTTGTCCATGTCGGCGCACACATTGGTGCAGATCCGCTCTTCCACGTTCAAGATCTCGGTCGCGATACTGTCGAGCCCTCCAGTGAAAACATCGTCCAGAACACTACCGTAGGTCGCGACGGTGCCGGCCGTCGTAGTGGAGTTCGAGAGAGCAGTGATGACGGCGAGTGAGAATTTTCCTCCCTTTTCGACGCCTTTCGGAAAAAACAGGCCGGCCGTTTCCATCGCGACTTTTCCAACCGTGGTAATTCCTTTCAAGTCGTACTTGAAGCGGGTCTGGGCGGCGACGGCGTCGAAAGCAGCTGTGCTCTGGAGGATCACTCCGACAGTATTGGCCCGTGCGGCGGCCCACAT
>WRCL01000350.1 GCA_009783975.1 Micrococcales bacterium | reverse complement strand
GGGGCGCCCAGGCCCAGGTCGTCACCGACCTCGTCGCGGCCGACACCGCCGAGGGCATCACCGACCCCCAGCGCGTGGCGGAGTTGGGCCAGACCCTCGCGACGTCGGTCGCCGCGATCCGCACGTACCTCGACGCCACGAAAGCTGCCGGGCTGACCGTCGCCGGGTACGGGGCCGCCTCGCGCACCTCGGCGTTGCTCGTCAGCGCGCAGGTGACCACCGACGACCTCGTCGGTATCGCCGACGCCGCCACGGGCAAGCACGGGCGGACCATGCCCGGCAACCGCATCGCGATCTGGTCACCGCAACAGCTCGTCGCGGCCCGTCCTGACCGGGTCTTGCTGTTCGTCCCCGACCTGCTGCCCGAGGTCCGTGCGGCCTACCCGCAGATCGAGGACGCCGGTGGACGCTGGGTCGTCATGGACCCGGCCCCGCGCGAGGTCTAGGCGCGTCAGGGGTCGACCGTGACCACCTGGCCGGTGGCGTCGGCGGTGATCACCGTCGAGTGGGTCTGGTCGGTGACGTGCACCTGGATCGTCACCGGTCCGCTGGTCGAGCCGAGGAGGCGCACCGCGACGTTGCCGTTGGAGATCCCCGTGAGGTTGGGGGCCTGCGCGACGAGCGTGTCGACCACTGTCCAGTCCACGGCGGTGACGTCGAACAGCATGCCGTCCTCGATGGTGCCAGGCACTGTGCGGTCAAGCTGTGCGTCCCCGTCGCGCCAGACGTAGCCGTAGATCGTCCGCGCGCCGGGACTGCTCGGGGCCTGCGCCTCGGCGCGGTCCGGGTACAGGTCGAGCACGATCAGCTGCGTGTCTCCGGCCGCGGCGACGAGGTCGTCGACCACGTGCGGTGCGCACTGCGACGCGTACGTCGAGCAGCTGGCCTGCGCAGTGGCTGGGCGGTGCGTGGCCCAGACGAGCACAGCAACCCCGATGAGGATCCCGGCCAGAACTCCCACGACGAGCAGCACGAGGAGCTCGCGGGCGAGCGGAAGCCTGCGCTTGTCGTCCGCGTCCGTCGCCTCGGCGCCGGCAGGGGCCCACCAGTAGCGCCCCGACGACGTGTCGTCCGGTTCGGCCGGCTCCAGCGGCACCGCCGGCACCCCCCGCACAGGCGTTGTCACATCAGCCTCGGCCACACTGGCGCCATCAGGCTCTGGACGTGGCGTCATCGGCACTGTCACGCCCCCCACTGTACTGGAGAGGTTCACCCCGTCTCGCCCGAATCGTGTCCCAGCTGTCGCACGCACCCAGATGCACCAATCCCCCAGCCGGTCCTCGGGTCCGCGCGGCCAGATGCGACCTGGAACACCAGATGCGACATCAGAACGTCGCATCTGGTTCCAGGTCGCATCTCGTATGTGGCCAAGCGTGCGCTGCACCGAGAAGGCTAGGGTGGGGCTGTGAGAGTCATCCCAACAGATGTTGATGGGCTCGTGGTGTTCGAGCCGACCCCGCACCGCGACGAGCGGGGGTACTTCTCGCGGACCTTGGACGTGCAGGTGCTCGCCGACGCGGGGATCGACCCGGCGGGGTTCAAGCAGGAGAACCAGTCACGGTCGTACCAGGGGGTGGTGCGCGGGTTGCACGGACGGCTCAACGCCGGGGAGGCCAAGCTCGTCCGGTGCGCGCACGGGGCGGTGCTGGACGTGGCGATCGACACCCGCCCCGGTTCGCCGACGTTCGGCAAGGTCTCGCGGTTCTTGCTCGACGACCAGGTGTGCCGCCAGGTGTACATCCCACGCGGGTTCTTGCACGGCTACCAGGCCCTGACCTGCGTGACCGACTTCGTCTACCGTATCGACGACTTCTACGGCCCCGACGAGGACGTCACCGTCGCCTACGACGACCCGACGCTCGCCGTGGTGTGGCCAGCCCCCATCACCGTGGTCTCCCAACGCGACCGCAGCGGCCTGACCTGGGCCGCCTACCGCGACCTCATCGGCGCGTGAGGCCCCCGGGGCTCCAAACCCGCTTCCACGACGACTGACCGCCTCGGCAGGCTCGGGCGACGGCGACGACGTGCGCGACAACCCGTACTTGACCCGCACGTCGTCTGCCTCATCATCACGTCCGGCAGGGCGTCCACATACGTGCGCACCACTCATCTGCGCATCGGCCGAGCTACCGCCCGACGAAGGCGCCGGCCAGGGACAGCACGACCGGGACCAGGCCGAGCAGGACGAACGACGGGAGCAGGCACAGGCCCAACGGGAGGACGAGGCGCACACCGAGGCGACCGGCGGCCACCCGGACCAGGTCGCGGCGTTCGCGGACGAGGCGTTCGCAGGCTTGGCGCAGCAAGGGGCCTGGGGCCGCGCCGGCTGACCAGGCAGCACCCAGCGGGTCGAGCTGGTCGCGCAGAGCGTTGGGGGCCGCAGCGACCGCCTCGGACCATGGGGCGCCGAGGATGAGACGGCCGCCGACCGTTGCCAGAGCGTCACCGACCTCGCCGTCGACCGCCGCGCCGACGGCCTGCAGCGCACGTGGCACTGGCGCGCCTGCGCCGACCGCCGCGTCGAGCAACGCCAGCAGCAGCACAGGGTCTGGGGCCTGCGGCGGGCCGGACGGTTCCGGCGCGGACGGGACGGCCCGGCGCAGCGTCCACGGCAAGAACGCGGCTGCGAACAGCAGCGCGACCAGGACGGTCATCGGTCCCACCTCCCGCCGGTGGGGCCTCGTTGCTCGGACGCCAAAGCGCTGTTGGCCCCTGCGATCGTCCGCGCTGAGGCGAGCAGCAGCACCTGCGGGCGATTGGCGGACGCCGAAGCGCTGTTGGCCCCTGCGATCGTCCGTGCTGACGCGAGCAGCAGCACCTGCGGGCGGTTGACCCGCGCCCGGCCCTGGTGAGCGCACGGCTTGGGTTGTCGCGGCCGATGCGCTGCGTGGGTCTGTCTCTGCTCGCGACCAGCCCTCATCGTCACCACCTCCTGGCACGGTCGACCAGGGCGCGGGACCAGACCCGACCGGCGACGAACAACACCGCTCCGACGACGCCAGTGACTGTCCCGACGCCGCCGTCGGCGAGCACCTTGACCGGGTCTGCGCCGACGAACACACCCAGCACCAGCCCGAACACCGGCAACCACCCGACCAGACGTGCGCTGGCACGTGGACCTGCCAGGGCGGCGCCCAGCTCGGCTTCTGCTTCGGCGTCGGCGGCCAACGCCTGGGCGACGGTGTCAAGCACCGGGGCCAGCGG
>WRCL01000349.1 GCA_009783975.1 Micrococcales bacterium | reverse complement strand
CTGGTCGCCCGTCACAGCCAGGCCCAGCTGTGACCCGCCGCGCACTGGCCCAGGCAGCCGGCCCAACCCACACACGTATCTGTGGCCTGGGCGCCGCCCGCGGGGAGATCGCGGTGACCAACGACGAGATCGTCGGCCCGATTGACTCTTCTGACGAGTGGATCCGCCAGCGCACCGGGATCATCACCCGGGCCCGCGCCGCCGCCGGGACCACTGTGCTCGACCTTGCCCACAGCGCCGCCCGTGGCGCTCTGCAGGACGCCAGGATCGGCGCTGACCAGGTCGACGCGCTCATCGTCTCGACGGTCACGCACTTCGAGCAGACCCCGTCAGCCGCGGCGGTGCTCGCCGGGCGCCTGGGGACCACAGGGGCTGCCTGGGACATCTCCGCGGCGTGCGCGGGGTACTGCTACGCGATCGCCCAGGCCGACGCGCTGGTCAGGTCCGGTTCGGCGCGCCACGTGCTCATCGTGGCAGCCGAACGGCTGTCAGACTTCGTCGACCCCACCGACCGGTCGATCTCGTTCTTGCTCGCCGACGGCGCTGGGGCGGTCGTCGTCGGGGCGTCGCCAACCCCGGGGATCGGCCCGGTCGTGTGGGGGTCGGACGGAACGCGTTCGACGCTGATCTACCAGACCCACACCTGGTCGCAGTGGCGCGACGACCCCTCGCTGGGCTGGCCGACGCTGCGCCAAGAAGGCCCGAGCGTCTACAAGTGGGCCACCCGCCAGGTCGCCGAGATCGCCAGCCGGGCTGTGGCCGCCGCAGGCCTGGAACCGGCCGACATCGAGGTGTTCATCCCCCACCAGGCGAACAACCGCATCATCGACCAGCTGGTCCGCCAGCTCGCCCTGCCCGAGTCGGTCATCGTCGCCCACGACATCGTCGACACCGGCAACACCTCGGCCGCCTCGATCCCCCTGGCCACCGAACGGCTGTACCGTGACGGCCAGGTCACCGGTGGTGAGCTGGCCCTGCAGGTCGGATTCGGCGCGGGCCTGGTGTACGCCGCGCAGGTCGTCGTCCTGCCCTGACCCCCCGCCCACCACCTGGTGGGCACCGCACACACACAAAGGAGAACCACCATGGCCTACAGCGAAGACGAGGTCCTTGCCGGCCTGGCTGAGATCGTCAACGAAGAGACCGGGCTCGCCGCAGACACCATCACCGCCGACAAGTCGTTCGTCGACGACCTGGACATCGACTCCCTGGCGATGATGACGATCGTCTCGCTCGCCGAGGAGCGGTTCGAGGTGACCATCCCCGACGAGGCGGTCAAAGAGCTCGTCACTGTCGGGCAGGCCGTCGCCTACATCACCGCGCAGAACTAGTCATGGGCCCACGACCTGACGTCGTCGTCACCGGCCTGGGCGCCACAACCCCTCTGGGCGGCGACGTGCCCACCACCTGGGCCGCCGCGCTCGCAGGGGTTTCTGGTGCCCGGCCGTTCGACACCTCGTGGGTCGAGCAGTACGGGCTGCCGGTGACGTTCGCCGCGACGATCGCAGTGGCCCCCGAGGCGGTCCTCGACCGTCCGATGCTGCGCAAGATGGACCCGTCGGCCCAGTACGCGGTGATTGCCACCCGTGAGGCGTGGGCGCACGCCGGTTCGCCGCAGGTGGCCCCAGAACGCCTGGGCGCGGTGGTCTCCTCGGGGATCGGGGGGATCTGGACGACAATGGACGCCTGGGACACCTTGCGCACCAAAGGCGCCCGGCGGGTGCTGCCGATGACGGTGCCCATGCTCATGCCGAACTCCCCGGTGGCGTACGTGTCGCTGGAGGTCGGTGCGCGTGCTGGGGCCCACGCCCTGGTCTCGGCGTGCGCCTCAGGCGCCGAGGCCATCGCCCACGGTGCCCAGATGATCCGCGCCGGGCACGCTGACGTCGTGGTCGCTGGGGGCACCGAGGCGGCTGTCCACCCCATGCCGATCGCCGCGTTCGCCGCCTCGCGGACGTTGTCGTTGCGCAACGACGACCCGCAGGCCGCCTCGCGCCCCTACGACGTCGACCGCGACGGTTTCGTCATCGGCGAGGGTGCCGCGGTCGTCGTGCTCGAGAGCGCCGAGCACGCCGCAGCCCGCGGCGCGAGGGTGTACGCACTGCTGGCCGGGGTGGGAACGTCCGCCGACGCCTACCACCTGACCTCCCCGGACCCCTCAGGCCAAGGCCAGGTGCGTGCCGTGCACGAGGCGATGACCGACGCGGGGGTCGTTCCCGCTGACGTCGTGCATGTCAACGCCCACGCGACCTCGACGACCGTCGGGGACATGGTCGAGGCTCACAGCATCCGCCAGGTGCTCGGCGCCGACGCTGACCACGTGGCACTCTCAGCGACCAAGTCGATGACCGGCCACCTGCTCGGCGGGGCTGGGGCCCTGGAGACGGTGCTCACCGTCCTGGCCGTGCACCACCGCAGCGCTCCCCCGACGATCAACGTCGCCAACCCCGACCCTGAGCTCGACCTCGACCTCGTGCGTGAGGCCCCCCGACCGCTGCCATCCGGGCAGGTCGCAGCCGTCAACAACTCTTTCGGCTTTGGCGGGCACAACGTCGCGTTGGTGCTGACCTCGGCGTAGAAGGTCTGCGCCCCAGACCTCCGGGCGCTGGCGAGTCGTCACTTCACCTTCGCCTTCACCTGGGCAGGGCAGGGCGACCTCGCCAACCCGGCTCCTGGCTGTCACCGTGGGCTGGACTCCAGCCCGGCTCCCTACCCGACGCGGTGCAGCCACCGCACGGGGGCCCCGGCCCCGGCGTGGCGGAACGGCTCGAGCTCGTCGTCCCAGGCCTGGCCCAGGGCCAGGTCGAGGCTGGCGCGCAACGTCGCCGGGTCGCAGCCCTGGTCCAGAGCGGCACGGATCCGGTCTTCGGGCACCATCATGTTGCCGTGGACGTCGGTGACGGCGTAGAAGATCCCCAGCTCGGGGGTGTGGCTCCACCGGCCACCGTCGACCCCAGGGCTGGGGTCTTCGGTGATCTCGTAGCGCAGGTGCGCCCACCCGCGCAGCGCTGAGGCCAGCTGTGCCCCGGTCCCGGGTTCGCCCACCCACGGGTGCTCGGCGCGCATGAGGTTGCGCCCCGCTGGCTGGTCGGTCCAGTCCATGGCGACCTGGCCTCCCAGCACCCCGGCAGCAGCCCACTCCACGTGAGCACACAGCGCACGTGGAGCAGAGTGCACGAAAACCACACCGCGCGTCGCGACGCCAGCCATGTCGTCCTCCT
>WRCL01000348.1 GCA_009783975.1 Micrococcales bacterium | reverse complement strand
TCACGACCGGCGTGGTGGCCGCAGCGCGGGTGGTGGCCGCAGCCAGCGTGGTGGGTCGAGATCAGCCGGTTCGCCATCGTGGGCGGGGTCGCCTTCGTGGTGGACATGGGCCTGTTCAACCTGCTCGTCTTCGGCCCTGGGCAGATGCTCGGGCACAAACCTGTGACGGCGAAGATCATCGCGGCGCTCGTCGCGACGTTCGTGTCATGGATGGGAAACCGGCACTGGACCTTCTCTGAACGTCGCTCGCGGCGACGTTCCAACGAGCTGGCGACCTACGCGACGATCAACGTCGTCGCCCTGCTCATCGCCCCGAGCGTGCTGTACGTCACGACGTACTGGGTCGGGGCCACCGGCCCGCTCGCGGCGAACGTCGCCTCGGTCACCGGTATTGGTGTCGGGACCATCGTGCGCTACACCGGGTACAAGCTGTGGGTCTTCCCGCTAGGGCGTGTCTCTCCACCCGCACGCCGCGACGCGCCCGGCACGCACGCACGGGGGGTGAAGAGGCACGCCCTAGCGCCGACGACGCTCGGGGCGCGGGGCGACGACCGCACCGTGGGGTAGCACCTCGCCGGTACGCATCCCCGCAGGGACCTTGGCCAAGAACAGCGCGAACACCGCTGGACGGCGTTGGGCGAGCTCGAGCCGACCCCCGTCGGCCGAGACGAGGTCACGTGCCAGCGCCAGGCCCAGCCCGGTCCCAGCCCCAGAGGTGACGTTGCGCTCGAAGATCTGCGGGGCCAGGTCGTCGCTCACCCCGGCCCCCTCGTCACCGACCTCGATGACGACCGAGCGTGAGGTCCCTGGCCGCGACGAGACCGTCGTCGTGCCACCGCCGTGCTTGAGCGAGTTCTCGATGAGCGTGGCCAGCACCTGGGCCAGGGCACCGGGGGTGGCGAGCACCTCCACGCCTGGTTCCCACCCGATGACGAGCTGACGGCCGGCCTCGGCGAACGTCGGTGACCACTCCTCGACCTGCTGGTGCAGCACCTCAGCCAACGACACTGCCTCAGTCGTGCCCCCAGCTTTGCGTGAGTTGGTGAGCAGGTCACCGACGACCGCGACAAGCCGTTCGACCTGTTCCAGGCAGATCCGGGCCTCAGTGCGCACCCGGTCGTCGTCGGTGGTCATCATGATTTCTTCCAACCGCATGGACAACGCGGTCAGCGGGGTGCGCAGCTGGTGGGACGCGTCGGCGGCGAGCTGGCGCTCGGCGGCCAGGCGCCCGGCCATCCGGTCAGCGCTGCGCGCCAGCTCGGAGGCGACAAGGTCGATCTCCTCGACGCCCGACGGTTCCAGGTGGGGGCGTACCTGGCCTGACCCGAGCTGTTCGGCCGAGGCCGCCAGGTACACCAGAGGGGCTGACAGGCGGTCCGACTGCCAGATCGCCAGCGCGATGCTCGCCGCGAATGCGACAAGGGCTGCAGCCACGACCAGCCCGAGCACCCGTGCCGAGAGCCACGACACCTCCCACCACGACACCGAGATCCCCACGAGCACGTCTTGCAGGCTCATCTCTTCGGCTGTGATACGCGGCCCGCCGGCGGTGTGGCCCATGGACAGCTCATACCCGTCAGGTGTCAGCACAGTGACGTGGCGCGGAACCTGGCCTTGGGCGAACGGGACGAGCATCTCCTCGTCCAGCTCGACGTCCTGCTCGATGCGCTGGTCCACCTCCCGGCCCAGCGACGCCGCCGCGGTGCGGATCTCTTGGACCTGGGTCTGGCGCACGAGGTACGCCCCGAGGAACGCCAGCGGCAGACCGAGCAGGACCACCGCGACCGAGACGGTCGCGATCGTCGTCTGCAGGACGCGTCGCCGCACCGGATCAGACCCGCCCGGACTCCTCGAACCGGAAGCCCATCCCCCGGACAGTTGTGATGTACCCCGGGGCGTTGGCGTCGTCGCCAAGCTTGCGGCGCAGCCACGACACGTGCATGTCGAGGGTCTTGGTCGACCCGTTCGGGTCAGCGCCCCACACCTCACGCATGATGGACTCACGCGGGACGACCGTCCCAGCCGCCGCGACGAGCACCCGCAACAGCTCGAACTCCTTGGCTGTCAGGTGCAGCTCGCGACCACCTTGGAACGCCCGGTGCGCGGCGACGTCGACACGCACGTCCTGGGCGCACTCGTCCTCGTCGGTGGGTTCAGCACCGGTGCGCCGCAGCAGCGCCCGGACCCGTGCGAGGAGCTCAGCCAGGCGGAACGGTTTGGTGACGTAGTCGTCGGCACCAGCGTCGAGCCCGACGACCAGGTCAACCTCGTCGGCCCGGGCTGTGAGCACGAGCACGGGGGTGGTCACACCCTGCGACCGGATGGTCCGGGCGACGTCCAGGCCGTCCATGTCGGGCAGGCCAAGGTCCAGCAAGACCAGGTCCACACCAGGAGCTCCGTCGATGGCCCCTTGACCAGTACCTTGCACCTGGACGTCGTAGCCCTCCCGAGACAGCGCCCGGGCTAAAGGTTCGGCAATGGTCGGGTCGTCTTCGGCCAACAGAACACGAGTCACGGGGTTATCTTAGGTCATCACACGCCCTGGCAGTGGCAAACCCACCGGCAACCTTCGCCATCCTTCTGTCCAGCACACACAGGCGCTGAGCACAGCCCACGACGGCGCCGGCCGGTTCCCCAGGGTGGACGTCGGCTCGCCCGGGTCGCCCGCTGCCACCAGACCTGGCTGCCCCACCTCGCTGGTACGTGCCGCCTGTGCGCCGCGGGGGCGGTCATCGACGTCGTCGGCTGGTACGGGTCGGTGAGCAATACCCCCGGGCCTTATACCAGACGCGGGGTGCTCTTCGGAGCCGTTTGGTGGGACGACAATGGGGAAAATTTGCCTGACGACAACCCGCGCCTGAGCATGACCGACACGCGCCGTCGGCGGACCCCCATCGAGTCTGCGCAGGTCACCCCGCGGAAACGAACACGGCGTCAGGACGCTTCCCCTGGGGAGCACCAGGACAAGGTCATGGATCTGCAAAATGTGACGAATCTCACACCACAATCTCGGAACAGTTCGGCAAATCTGGTTGTCCGCGAATCCTCCACGTGTGAGGCTAGTCCCCGGTTACAGACCTTCACGGCCGACTTCGTCCCCCCGACCAACATGGTGGACCTTGTGCGGCCTCGGACTAGGAGCAACAACCGATGGACTGGCGTCACCATGCCTCGTGCTTGGACGAGGACCCCGAGCTGTTCTTCCCGATCGGGAACACAGGCCC
>WRCL01000347.1 GCA_009783975.1 Micrococcales bacterium | reverse complement strand
GCGGTCTCTGGCCGGGTCGTCGTCGACGGGGAGGACCACAAGGGCGTCAAACCAGGCGGCGTCACTGTGGACCAGCCCGCCGAGAACGGGACCTGCCACCTGTCGGTGACGACGGTCTCTGGTGATGTCACCGTCCTGCGCGGGGCTGAGGCCCCCACACCCAAGACATGTGACTGCTGCGAGCCCGACGCCCCGGCACCGGTCGCCGACGAGCCTGTCGCCGATGAGCCAGCCGCCGAGGCGGCCGAGCCCGCTGGCGAACCGCAGGTGTCTGGTGCTGGCGCATCGGACGCGTCCGACGCGCAGGACGAGGGCCAGGTGTGGCCATGACGGGCCCGGTGTTCGCCCACGGACAGCTGCGGCTGTACCTGTTGGCGCTGCTGGAGTCTGGCCCGCAGCACGGGTACGAGCTCATCCAGGCGCTGTCGGACCGGTTCGGTGGGACCTACCGCCCGTCGGCCGGGACGGTGTACCCGCGTCTGGCCCGGTTGGAGGCTGAGGGCCTGGTGGTCCGCACGCCACCGGCCGGGGCGCCCGAGGCTGGGCGCAAGACGACCTACGCCCTGACCGCCGCCGGCCGCGAAGAGCTCGCCGCCCGCCAAGGTGACCTTGCTGACCTGGAGGCTGATATCTCCGACTCGGTGCGTGACCGTGCCGCGCAGGTCCGCGAGGACGCACGGGTGGCGATGGACGGCCTGCGCGCCGACCTCGCCGCAGCGGCACAAGAGGCCCGGGCTGCTGCACGCCCAGGGCGTTCGGCAGTGGCCGACGACCAGCGCACAGCCTCGCACGCGCGTCGTGTGGAGGTCGAGACGTTGCTGCGCCGGTTCACCGACGACGTGCGTGCTGATGTGCGCCGAGCCGACGCCGACGCCGCTGTCCCGGCCCTGACGGTCGACACGGTCCGCACCGTGCTGGACTCGGCCCGCCAAGCGGTCCGCGCGACTTTGCGCTGACGTTGACGCGCGAGGCTGTGCACCTGTGCGCAGCCTCGCGCGCTGGTCTACCCCGCGACGTGCTCGGCCAGAGGGACGACGTACCCGCGGACCTTGAGCGACAGCGTGTCGAGCGAGACGCCGGCGGGGATGGTGAACACGTAGAAGACGTGGTCGACCTGCCCGGCGCTGGCGTTGGGTGCCCCGAACCCGATGAGGTCGTACTTCGTGCCTGCCTGGTCGAGCACAGCGATCCCGACGAACGCCGGGCTCGCCTCGTCGAGGTACTGCTCGTACAGGGCTGTGTAGTCGAACGCTCCGATACCGGCGGTGTCCGAGACGTACTCGACGACGACTTTCACGCGGTTGTTGCTCGCGCTGGCAGCCGAGGCGACCGTCATCGTGTAGTCGAGCCAGCGGATGTCGGTGACGACCAGCGGCGTCGTCGATGCCCCAGTTGGTGAACCGGGGGTCCGTGGGCTCGCCCCCGAGCACCCGGTGACCAGCAACAACCCCACCGACACCAGTGCTGCGATCGTGGCACGGCCCATGTCCACGGCCTTCCTGCGTCGGAACACTCCGGTGAGAAGTGCTCAGGCCTGCGTCGTCGCGCGTGAGCATACCACCGCACTTCGGGCACGACGGACGTCGTCTTTCACCACCGCGACCACCGTGACGAGCTCAGTCGGCGTCTGAGGGCAGGCCGAGCCAGGCGTGCCAGCCGGTGTGCAGCACGAGCCAGGCGATGAGGCCGTAGCCGGCTTGGCCGGGCAGGACGCCGTCGGACGCGGCCATGTCGGCGAGCCACTGGTCGTGGGCGACCAGTGGGGCGAAGGCTTCGACGTAGGGGACGGCGCGACGGTCGGCGACATCGCCGAGGGCGGCTGAGAGCCCAGACAGGCGCAGGTTGTCGGTGGCCCGCCCTGGTGGTGGCCCGACGGCGAACGCGGCGATGTTGCGCTGGGCGGCGCTGTCCAAGATGTTCGCGAGGTTGAGCCGGCTGCGGGCCAAGGACAACCCTGCGGCGACGTCAGCGCGGCCCAGGGCGATGACGAGGCGGTTGTCGGCTGCAGGGTCCAGGCGTGTGAGCGTCTCAGCCTCCCAGCGCGCGGCGAGCTCGGTGGACGTCTCGCCGGGCATGGCCAACGTGAGCACGACCGGCGGCTCTGGTGCGATGGTACGGGCGACGACCCGCCCTACCCAGCCCAACGCCTTGGGGTCGCCGACCCCGGCAACGAGCTCGTCGCCGAGGACGACGATACGCAGGGGCACCGCCGCATCATTGCGCAAAAGCGGCCGAAATGAGCTCGGCCTGCTCGGCGTGGTGCTTCTTGGCCGACCCGGCAGCCGGGGACGCTGACGGCGGACGTGAGACCACGGCCAGCGGCCGGTCGACCAGCTGGGGCAGGTTCATCGACAAGAACGTCCACGCGCCCTGGTTGTGCGGTTCGTCCTGCACCCACACCAGCTCAGCGTCGCCGAACGGCGCGAGAGCGTCGCGCAGGCCCGGGCCGTCCAGCGGGTACAGCTGCTCGAGGCGCACGATCGCCACCGACGTGTCGGACCGTTTGGTGCGTTCGGCCACGAGGTCCCAGTAGACCTTGCCGGCGCACAGCAGCACCCGGCGCACCTGGCCCAGGTCGGCGCTGGTGTCGGCGATGACCGGACGGAACGTGCCGTTGGTGAACTCCTCGACGCCGGAGACCGCAGCCTTGTGGCGCAGCATCGACTTGGGGGAGAACACGACGAGCGGGTGGCGCGGGCGCTGGTAGGCCTGGCGGCGCAGCAGGTGGAAGTACGACGCCGGGTTCGTCGGGTGGGCGATGATCATGTTGTCCTCAGCAGCCAGCTGCAAGAACCGTTCGATCCGCGCCGAGGAGTGGTCCGGGCCTTGGCCTTCGTACCCGTGGGGCAGCAGGACGACCAGCGACGAGTGCTGCTGCCACTTTTGCTCAGCGGCGGAGATGAACTCGTCCATGATCGTCTGGGCCCCGTCGACGAAGTCGCCGAACTGTGCCTCCCACAGCACCAGGGCGTCGGGGCGCTCCAGGGAGTACCCGTACTCGAACCCGAGCACCGCGTACTCGCTGAGCGAGGAGTCGTAGATCCAGAAATTGGCCTGGTCAGCCGACAGGTAGTCCAGCGGGGTCCACTCCGCGCCGGTGTTGCGGTCGTGCAAGGTCGCGTGGCGCGAGGTGAACGTCCCGCGGCGCGAGTCCTGCCCGGTCATCCGCACCGACGTGCCTTCGAGCAGCAAGGTGCCAAAGGCGAGCAGCTCGCCGAACGCCCAGTCGAT
>WRCL01000346.1 GCA_009783975.1 Micrococcales bacterium | reverse complement strand
TTCGGCGGCGGGGAGAACGGCAGGACGAAACCTTTGCCTGTGGTCCCCGTGCCCGGCGCGGCCAGGTCGATGATGTCCAGCGGTTCGAACCCCAGCTCGGTGCTGCAGTAGTCGACGAGCCGCTGGTGGTCAGTCTCGGCGAACACTGGTGGGCAGTTGATCGTGCTGCGCAGACCGGTCGCCCCTGGAACAGGCCCGGTGCTGGCGCCCAGCGCGACCTCGGCACGTTCGGCGATCGTCACCGGGACCGGCAGGAACTGGCCGTACCCCGTCGCCAAAGACGTGACAGTCGCAGCAGTGAGCAGGTCAGCTCGGTCGAAGGCTCCGGTGAGGAACACCTGGGTGCCCACCGGCAGCACCTGGTCAAGCTCGCGGACCTCGAACGTGCCTTCCCCCGAACCGACCCACTCCACGGGGCGAGACCCGCTCGCCGACTGCGAGACGATCCGGATCTGGTCGGAGACCATGAAGCACGACAGCAACCCGATACCGAACTGCCCGAGGTAGTCGGTGCGGGCCATGTCCAAGATATCGCGTTTCGAGCTGCGTCCGACGGTCGCCAGAAGGTCGGTCACCTCATCAGCGCTCAGCCCGATCCCGTCGTCGGTCACGACGAGCTGCCGGTACGCGCCGGTCGCCGGGTAGATCGTCACCCCCCAGCTGGCGCTGACGTCCAGCCCTGCCTCCTCGCAGTACAGCCGGCGGGCGGTGATCGCGTCGACACCGTTCTGGAGAAGCTCGCGGATATACACACGTGGACTTGAGTAGATATGACGCCCAAGAAGGTCGACAATACCTTTGAGGTCTACCTGGAAAGGCCGTGGGTCCGGCACCTGTCTCCTCCAGCACGTCTTGCTCGTCCGACCGTCCGCGGCCTTGTGGAGCACCACCCTTTCGTGGAACCACCAGCAGCGGCGACGGCAATACTACCTGACCCCGACCGGCGTCGTAGCACTGTTTGCTTCCCAGCCCTCCCACGCTTGTGCCAAGCCGTCACACGTGTTTCAGGCTGAAACATTCATCACCGAAGAACGGTCCCTGGCTGTGTGGTACGACGTCCCCGGCGAGCACGTGGTGCTCACCTGCGTGGTCTGCCACGACCAGTGACCCGTCGGGCGCGAGGTAGACCGCCTGGCCCACGAGCCTCGCCCCGCCCGGCAGCTCGACGGTGACGGTGCGGCCCAGCGTCACACACACCGCGGCGACCTCGTCGGGCAGGGCAGCCTCACCGGCGCACCACCGCCCGACGGTGCTCGCCAAGGCGTCGGCCAGGGCGACGACGAGCCCGTCGCGGTCAGTAGGCCCGCCGGCAAGAGCCAGCGACGTCGCTGTGGGCACAGCCAGCGCCGCGGCGTCCTGGGTGACGTTCAGCCCGACCCCCACGGCCAGCGTGCCGTCCGGTGCCGCCTGGACGAGGATCCCGGCAACCTTGCGGTGCTCACCCCACCCGTGGAGCACCTCGGCGCCGCGCTGGACCACGAGCACGTCGTTGGGCCACTTCAACCACGCTGGCACCCCCGCTGCGCCCAGGGCGTGGACCACCCCGAGCCCGACGACCAGTGGCAACCACCCCAGCGCACCTGAGGCTGGCCGCACCACGAACGTGCCTGTCACCGATGTGCCTGGTGGTGACACCCACGACCGTCCCGCGCGGCCGTGGCCAGCGCTCTGGTGGTCGGCGAGCAGCAGCGTGCCGGTCGGCCAGGCGTCGGGGTCCTCGCGCACCCCAGCGAGCACGTCGTCGTTGGTCGAGCCGGTCTGGTCCACGACGACCAGGCGCGGCACCGGACCGGCAGGTACGACGAGCCGACGGTGCAGCACATCGGCCCGCAGTGGTGAGCCCATGGCGCCATCCTGCCCCACCTCGTCCTGCCCGGCAGGCACCGACCGCCGGCCAGGTTGTGCAGAACCCACCAGACCTTGCGCCGGACGTGGTGACCAACGCGACCTGCCAGAGCACCGACCGGGGCAATACCCTTCGTGGAGTGAGCACACCGACCCGTTCGACGGCTGCCCGCCTCGCCGAGCTGGAGGCGAGGACCCAGGCGCAGGCCGACGCAGAACAGGCCGCCACCGCCAAACAGCACCCGCGCGGCAAGAAGACCGCCCGCGAGCGCGTCGAGGCCCTGCTCGACCCTGGGTCGTTCACCGAGCTCGACGCGCAGGTACGGCACCGTTCGCACAACTTCGGCCTGGAGTCACGCCGGGTCCCCGGTGACGGGGTCGTCACCGGCCACGGCACCGTCGACAGCCGTCCGGTGTGCGTGTACTCGCAGGACTTCACCGTGTTCGGCGGGTCGCTGGGCGAGGTCCACGGGCAGAAGATCACCAAGGTCATGGACCTGGCGCTGCGCACCGGCACCCCCCTGGTCGGGATCAGCGACGGTGGTGGGGCGCGGATCCAAGAAGGTGTCGCGGGCCTGACGCAGTTCGCTGAGATCTTCCGGCGCAACACCGCCGCGTCGGGGGTCATCCCGCAGATCAGCCTGATCTTGGGGCCCAGCGCCGGCGGTGCGGTGTACTCCCCGGCCCTGACCGACTTCATCGTCATGGCTGACCGCACCTCGCACATGTTCATCACCGGCCCGGACGTCATCCGTGCCGTCACCGGCGAGGACGTCGGTTTCGAAGAGCTTGGCGGCGCGACGACGCACTGCGCGCGCTCAGGGGTCGCGCACTACCTCGCCGCGGACGAGGACGACGCGATCGACTACGTGCGGGCCTTGCTCGGGTTCTTGCCGTCGAACAACCTCTCAGACCCCCCGTCGTACCCCGAACCGGCCGACCTGGAGCTCACCGACGCCGACGCCGAGCTGGACACGCTGGTCCCCGACTCTGACGCCCAGCCGTACGACATGCGCACCGTCGTCGAGCACGTCGTCGACGATGGGGCGCTGTTCGAGGTCCAGGCGTTGTTCGCCCCGAACGTCGTCGTCGGGTTCGGGCATGTCGAGGGGCACGTCGTCGGGGTGGTCGCCAACCAGCCGCAGGCGATGGCAGGCACCTTGGACATCGACGCCGCGGAGAAGGCCGCCCGGTTCGTGCGCAACTGCGACGCGTTCAACATCCCTGTGCTGACGTTCGTCGACGTCCCCGGTTTCTTGCCCGGCACCGACCAGGAGTGGAACGGAATCATCCGCCGCGGCGCCAAGCTCATCTACGCCTACGCCGAGGCGACCGTCCCGCTGGTCACCGTCATCACCCGCAAAGCCTATGGTGGGGCGTATATCGTCA
>WRCL01000345.1 GCA_009783975.1 Micrococcales bacterium | reverse complement strand
GTCGTCGTCGTCGGCGACGGACGGCCGTTCATCGCCGCCCTGGTCACCTTGGACGCTGAGATGCTGCCTGGCTGGTTGTCCACCCACGACCTGCCGCCGATGGACGTCACGGTCGCCGCCCGCCACCCGCGGGTCCTGGCCGCCTTGGACGCAGCCGTGCAGCGGACGAACGAGGTGGTCTCGCGCGCTGAGTCGATCCGCAAGATCGCTGTGCTCGACACCGACTTCACCGAGGCCAACGGGTACCTCACCCCGTCGACCAAGGTCAAACGCGCCATGGTCCTGCGTGACTTCGCTGCCAAGGTCGACCAGCTGTACATCGACACGCGGGCCGAACGCGCCGACGCGGACGAATGACCGGTATGCGGTATCTGCCGCATTTGCCCGCTGTCGGGTATCCTCCTGACAGGCAGTGCCGCCACGAGGAGGAGACCCGTGCCCATGCGACCGCGTCCGAGAACCCCGTCCACACTGCGTCTGTCCGCGATCGCCGTCGCCGTCGGCCTGTTCGTCGCTTCGGCCGGCCCCGCTGGTGCCGTCGCCGCCCCGTCACCGGAGGCGACGAAGTTCACGATCATCCACGTGCCTGACACCCAGAACGAGGTCGTCACCTCCGGGACGCTGCTGACCAACCGCTACCAGTGGATCGTCAACCGCAAGACCTCCGAGAACATCGCGTTCGTCGTGCACACCGGTGACCTGGTCAACTGGGGTGTGGCCGACCCGGTGCAGTTCACCCGCGCCAGCGACGCGACCAAGCTCCTCGACAACGCAGGGATCGCCTACGCCTACGCGGTGGGCAACCACGACACCGCTGTTGTCAAAGTCGGTGGCGGGGCTGCCGCCGGTGACGCGCGGACGAACCTGCGCAACACCACAGCGTTCAACAAGACCTTCCCCGTCTCGCGGTTCGCCGGCGTCGGCGGGACCTTCGAGCCGGGCAAGGTCGACAACATGTACCAGACCTTCCGTGCCGGCGGCGCGGACTGGCTCGTGCTCACCTTGGAGATGTGGCCCCGGACCTCGGCGATCACCTGGGCCCAAGGGGTCTTGGCGTCCCACCCGTCGCACAACGTCATCATCAACACCCACGTGAACATCGACAACTCCGGCGGGCGCCCGACCGGTGGGGTGTACGGGGACAACAACCCCCAGGTCGTGTGGGACAAGCTCGGGTCGCAGTACGCCAACGTGCGCATGATCTTGTCCGGGCACTTCGCACCGCTCAACGGCACGCTCGGCGCGGCCTACAACACGGTCACCGGCGCCAAGGGCAACAAGGTCCTGCAGGTGATGACGGCCTACACCTCCCCGCACCAGAACCACGTGCGGACCTTGACCATCGACACCAAGGCGATGTCTGTGACGAGCACGGTGACCGTCCCGATGTCGAACAACAGCGCATACCCCAGCGGGAAGATCACCGACGCTGCCTCGAGCTTCACAGTGACAGGTATGGGCTTCAAGGTCGGCGCGGCACCTACCACCAAAGAGCTGCTGCCCGACCCCGGCTTCGAGGCCGGGATGGGTGGCTGGAGCGCGTTCAACGTCGGGAACATGACCCGGGTCAGCTCGCCTGTGCGCTCAGGGACGTACGCGATGAAGATCACCGCCGTTGCGAGCAGCTACCAGCTCGTGGGTATGACACAGAACACCGCGGTGGCGAGCTCGACGAACGGCAAGACGTACACAGCCACGTGCTACGTGCGGCCGAGCACCGCGAACCTTGAGGTGCGGATCCGGCTGTTGCAGTACACCGCGAACTTCGGGTCGAACCAGAACCTGGGCACGACGGTCGTCTCGACCCTGCCAGCCAACACCTGGACCAAGGTGAGCGTCACCGGGACGGCCACCGCCGCAGGCCAACGGATCATCCCGCAGGTCTACGCAAGCTTCCAGACGACCGCGACCGGGTACCTCGTCTACGACGACTGCTCGCTGACCTGATCAGCCTCCTCGCGGATCCGCATATGGTGGCAGATCACCTCAGCGACGAGGAACGCGAGGAACTTCTCGGCGAGCTCGGGGTCCAGGCCCGACTGGTCAGCCAACGCGCGCAGACGTGTGAGCTGCTCACCCTCGCGGACCCGGTCGGCTGGGGGCATCCCCGTGCGGGCCTTGAGCAGGCCGACCTGCTGGGTGTGCTTGAACCGTTCGGCAAGCAGGTGGATGACCGCAGCGTCGATGTTGTCGATGCTCGCACGCAGCCGCAACAGCTCGCTGGTCGCCTCGTCACGGGTCGGCACGTCAGGCACGTCCTCAGGCCGACTTCTCCCGAGGTGCCCGTTTGACCGTCGTCGGGCGGGTCAAGGGCACGAGCGTCGGGTAGACGTTCTGCAGCACCGTCTCACGGGTGACGACGACCTTGGCGACGTCGTCGCGGCTGGGCACCTCGAACATCACCTGCTGGAGCACCTCTTCGAGGATCGCACGCAACCCACGGGCCCCCGTCCCGCGCAGCAACGCCTGGTCGGCGACCGCCTCGATCGCACCCTCGGTGAGCTCAAGCTCGACACCGTCGATCTGGAACATCCGCTGGTACTGCTTGACCAGGGCGTTGCGCGGTTCGGTGAGGATGCGCACGAGGGCGTCGCGGTCCAGCGGCGACACTGTTGTGAGCACTGGCAGGCGCCCGACGAACTCAGGGATGAGCCCGAACTTCAACAGGTCCTCAGGCATGACCTCGTCGAGCAGGTCTGCGTCGTCGGCGGCGTGCAACGGAGCACCGAACCCGATGCCGTGGCGCCCGGAACGGCTGGCGATGATGTCGTCGAGCCCGGCGAACGCTCCGGCGACGATGAACAGCACGTTCGTCGTGTCGATCTGGATGAACTCCTGGTGGGGGTGCTTGCGGCCGCCCTGCGGCGGGACCGACGCGGTCGTGCCCTCGACGATCTTCAGCAGCGCCTGCTGCACACCCTCGCCTGAGACGTCACGTGTGATCGACGGGTTCTCGGACTTGCGGGCGATCTTGTCGACCTCGTCGATGTAGATGATGCCCGTCTCAGCCTTCTTCACGTCGTAGTCAGCGGCCTGGATGAGCTTGAGCAAGATGTTCTCCACGTCCTCACCGACGTAGCCCGCCTCGGTCAACGCGGTGGCGTCGGCCATGGCGAACGGCACGTTGAGCATGCGGGCCAGCGTCTGGGCCATGTAGGTCTTGCCACAGCCGGTGGGCCCGATCAGCAGGATGTTCGACTTGGCCAGCTCGACCTCTTCGCCTAACTGCTCGCCG
>WRCL01000344.1 GCA_009783975.1 Micrococcales bacterium | reverse complement strand
ATCAGCGCGTACCGCTCGTCTCGCGCCGCCTGGACGATCTGGTCCATCTCGTCGAGGCGAACCGTGTCGAACGACGCCGCGACGTGAGCGGGGGCACCGTCGATCCCCAGGTAGAACTGCTCGGCTGTCGTCGAGGCTGGCGTCAGGTAGTCCGCAGGCCGACACACCCCGGCCGCCACAGCCTCGTCCAGACCCGAGACATCGACCGAGGACTGGACCTCGGCGACGATCGTGTCAAAATCGCCCAGGCCCAGCTCTCGTGCGTCGGCCGCAGCACGGTGGCGTTGGTCTGACCCGGCCCCCGCCATGGACTCGTATGCCGACCCGACCACGAGCGAAGCGACCGTGGGATGCAGACCCAGGCGCTCGGTGACCAACGCCTCAGTCAGTCCACGCACGTCCCAGGGCAGCCGCACCAGACGGACACGCCCCAGCACCGAGCGCGCCTGCACGCTTTCGACACCCAGATGCTCAAGCCTCGCTGCGACCGCCTGCGCACCGGCGCCGGGCCGGTCGCCCAGGGTGGCGCCCCAACCGGTGAAGTCGAGCCCAGAACCCAGCTTGCCGTCGGTGACCACAACGATGTCGCCGCCTGTCGAACGCATCGCGTGCATGATCACGTCACCCACGCCCGCAGCAGTCAGCCGTCCAGCGCCCGCCCCGACCTCCTTCATCTGGACGAGCGTCTCGGTCCCGTCTCTGCCGTAGCAGTCCAGGTCTTCGAGCCCCTCGGGCACGAACCGGACAAACGGCAGGTCCCCGACCCTCGCCATGACCCAGACGTGCGCTGAGACAGCCAGTTGCCAGGTGACCCCGGCGACGTTGCGCGAACCCTGCCGCAGGCTCTCCCACAGCTCCTCACGCTGCGCCTGACCCACATCAGGCTGCACGGCCGGGACGACCGGCGTGACGGTAGGGCGTGCCGCACGGTGGCGCGCCGCTCTGCTCTTGCTCCTGCCCGAAGCCATCACGGCCCGCCTGCCACGGCCGTGCACCTGAGCATCCTCAACTTGCTCTCCACCTCTCGTCCGGCGGGCCCTGCCGAACTCCCATTATCGCGCCGACTTGCTGGGCACGCGGCGGCGTGGCGGTAGATGTCGTGAGCCTGGTCGACGTCTACCCCTACTTCATCTGCGCCGGACGGCACTCACGACGCACCCCCTGCACCCGGCAAGCCATGCCAGTGACCTGGGTCGAGAACCGGATCGAAGAGCACTACCGGCAGGTGCAGATCCCCCGAGCACGTCGCCACCGCCCTACGGCACACCCTGACCGTCGAGCTGGACCGGCTGCACGCCGCCGCCAAGAACGAGCACCGCGTCCTTGGCGCCGAATGGGCCCGCCTGCTCGACGAACGCCGGTCTCTGCTGCACGCCCACCACGCCGGGGCCGTGCCCCTGGACCTGCTCAAGGAAGAGCAGGAACGGATCGCCCGCCGCCTGGGCAGCATCGAGTCACGGTTGAAGACCGGGCAGGTCGAGTACGACCAGGCCAAGGCCCACCTGAACGACTGCCTCGCCCTGGCCGCGAACATGCACACCGTCTACAGCAGCATCGACGACACCCTGCGGCGCATCGCCAACCAAGCCTTCTTCGAACGCATCTACGTCCACGAAGACACCATCGAACCAGGCACCCCGTTCGACATCCTCCTGGACCCCGACGTCCACGCCCACGCCCTGACCGCACACAGCGAGACGGCCTCCGGCACCGCAGACGGTGCCGGAGGCCGTACATCACAGGCCGCGTGTTTGAACGTCGAACCTACGGTGGGCGATACTGGGATCGAACCAGTGACCTCTTCCGTGTCAGGGAAGCGCGCTCCCGCTGCGCCAATCGCCCGTGCGGGTACTGCTGTCGAGGTGGAGACGGGAGTCGAACCCGTGTTGACGGCTTTGCAGGCCGCTGCCTCGCCACTCGGCCACTCCACCGTGGCATCCAACCAGGAGACTACGACGTCAGAGCCGATGGTTCCAGCCTCCGAGCGGATGACGGGACTCGAACCCGCGACCCTCACCTTGGCAAGGTGATGCTCTACCAACTGAGCCACATCCGCACGACCCACCGCGACAAGCCGCGGCAGGTGCGTGCCTGACTCTATCCGAGCCTGCCGCAGATAGTCCAACCAGATACCCCCGTGCGCGCACGGCACACTGGTGGGTGTGGACGACATGGTGGTGTGGTGCGACGGACGGCTGGTGCCACCTGGCACACCGGTGGTGCAGCCGGGAGACCGGGGGCTGACCAGCGGGCTTGGGGTGTACGAGTCGTTGGCGGTGCTCGACGGGACGGTGTTCGCGCTGACCAGGCACGTCCAGCGCCTGGTGCACTCGGCGCAGGTCGTCGGGGTGCGTCTGCCTGCTGAGCAGGTGTTGCGCGAGGCTGCGCGCGAGGTTGCCCAGGCTGGCCGATGGTCGTATGGGCGGTTGCGGATCACGGTGACCGCAGGGCCCGACGAGTCCACGCCAGGGGTCGTGGTCGTCACCGGGAGCCCGGCGCGGGCGACCGAGCAGGTGCGCGTCGTGCGGGTGCCGTGGGTGCGCAACGAACGGTCGGCTGTCGCTGGTGCCAAGGCGACGTCGACGGCGGGCAACCAGGTCGCCGCGCGGGCGGCACACCAGGCAGGGGCTGACGAGGCGGTCATGGCCAACACCCGCGGCGAGCTGTGCGAGTGCACGACGTCCAACGTCCTGGTGGAGACCGACGGGGCCATGCTCACCCCTCCGCTGGCCTCGGGGTGCCTGGGCGGGGTGACACGGGCGTTGCTCCTGGAGTGGTCAGATGGGTGGGACGTGCCGGTGCGTGAGCAGACCATGGCCTATGAGGTCTTGGACGACGTCGCCGCAGGGCGGGCGGGGATGGCCGTGAGCAGCACGGTGCGCACGCTCGTGCCGGTGGTGGCCCTCGACGGGCAGGCGACCTGTGAGGCGGTGCTCGCCCGTCGTGCCCGCACGCTGTTCGACGCCCGGCGCCGCGACGAGATGGACCCCTGAGCCCCGCAGTCCTGGTGAGAGCTGATCGTCGCGTCGAAAGATGATGAACCAGGATCACGTCTCGACGGAAGGATCAACTCTCGCACGGCGCGCGGGTGGACGGCTGGTGAGCCGGTCGCAGCAGGCGGCTCAGGTGGTGAGCAGGGCCGCGATGAGCGCAGCGACCTCGGACTCCATCCGGTCGCTCTCGGCACCGATCGGCACCAGTGCCTCAGTGCGGGAGATGAACCGCAGCAGCGGCT
>WRCL01000343.1 GCA_009783975.1 Micrococcales bacterium | reverse complement strand
CTCGCGATGTTCTTCCAGCTCATCTTGCCGCACGGGCTGCTCGAGCTCACCGCCGTGTTCGTCGCCGGGGCCGCCGGTCTGCGGATCTTCTGGGCCTGGCTCGCCCCGGGGCCACGTCCACGTGGGCAGGCGTTGGCCGCAGCGGGCCGGTCGTTGTTCACCACGGTCCTGGGCCTGGTGGTCGTCCTGGCGGTCTCAGGGCTGATCGAAGGGTTCGTCACCGGCTCGTCGTTGCCGTGGTGGACGAAGGTCGCGATCGGCGCCGTCGCGCTCGCCGGGTTCTGGACGTACGTGCTGACCCTGGGACGCCGGGCCGCCCATGACGGGAGCACAGGTGACCTGGAACCGGACCGCGCGGGGTATGCGGTTGCCACGGCCGGGTGAGCCGGCCCCATCGCCGTGGGCGATTTCGTACACTGTGGGTGATGCGTCTGTCTAGGGCTCTGCGGTAGCCTGCCGGTTGCGAGCCCTGTCTGGTGCTCAACAGTGCTGTTGTCTGGTGCTGGTCGTGCGTCGTCAAGGGTGGTGTTCGTGGTTGGTGCTGTGCAGGTGCCGGTGATCGTTCGATACGTCTTGGTACGACCTGGGGGGGAAGAGGCCGGCCTGGTCGGTTGCTTATCGTGGCTGCCAGGCGCGAACGCACCGTGCGCGCGCAGGGATGAGAGGAACAGGCGATGAAGAAGCGCACACTGGTGCTGGTCATGGCCGGTGGCGTCGGGCTGGTGCTGCTGCAGGTCGCGATCGTCGCCGGTGCGGTGTACGCGGCGCACTTCAACGGCCGGGGGCTGCCGGGCACGACGGTCGCCGGTGAGTCGATCTCAGGCAAGACGCGTGCACAGGTCACCGCCGACCTGGTCCAGCGTGCCGCAGCGACGACGATCACGTGGACCAGCCCTGGTGCGCAGCCGCAGACGGTCACGCTCGCTGAGCTGGGGCTGACCGTGGACGTCCAGGCGACGGTCGACGAGGCGTTCTCACGCAACTCCACGGTGGGCGGGCAGGTCAGCGCGCTGTTCGTCCGCGACCGGGTTGACGCCGTCATCACCAGCGACGGCAAGACCCTCCAGGCCACCGCGTTGCAGATCGCTGTCGACGCAGGGGTCGCCGGTTCAGACGCGCGTGTGGCCGTGGCCGAGGACGGCACGACGTTCGAGGTCGTCCCTGCGGTGTTCGGCAAGGTCGTCGACCCCGCGACGTTCGACGACGTCGTGCACTCGGCCTCAGCAGACCTCACCGCCCGGTCCACGACGATCGAGTTCGTCGACGGTGATCCTCTGGTCACCGACGAGGCTGCCCACAAGGGCTTGGCCGAGGCGAACGCCCTCATGGAGCTGTCGGTCGTCGTCTCTGACGGCGACAAGGACCACTCGCCCGACCCCAAGACCCAGGCGACCTGGGTGACGTTCCCGGTCACCGCTGCCGGCCTGGGCGCTGCGACGCTCGACATCAACCAGGTGACCGCATGGGTGCAGAAGTTGGCCGACGACGTGCGGACCGACCCGGTGGTCGGCAAACGCTGGGTCAACCCCAAGGGCGAGGTGCTGTCGGAGATCCGCAAACCCGTCGACGGCGAAGAGGTGACGAACGTCGAGACCGTCTCCCAGACGATCATCGACCACGCCGACGCAGGCAAGGACTACACCGGCCAGTTCGAGTACACGACAGTCCCAGCGGTCTGGCAGACCGACGAGGCCGACAGTCTGGCCGACGTCCTGGCCTACCTGCCCGACCCGGGTGAGAAGTGGATCGACGTCAACCTCACCAACCACACGGTGACGTTGTTCGAGGGGCCCAACGTCGTCATGGGTCCGTACTCGATGGTCGACGGTGCGCGGGTGACCCCGACCGTCACTGGTCTGTTCGCGATCTACCTCAAGTACGAGTCGAAGACGATGCGTGGGTTCGAGGCTGACGGGGTGACCCCGTACGTCACCGAGAACGTGCCGTGGGCGATGTTCTTCCACGGCGGGTACGCCCTGCACGGTGCGTACTGGCGCTCGACCTTCGGGTACTCAGCCTCGCACGGGTGCATCAACCTGCCGGTGTCCACAGCCAAGCAGGTCTACCAGTGGGCCCCGATCGGCACGGTCGTCGCCGTCCACCGCTGAGCTGCTCAGGACGCCAGCGGTGCGGTGAGCCACGCCAGCCAGGCCTCGACCCCGTCGCCTGTGCGCGCCGAGACCTCGATGACCTGCGCGTCAGGGTTGACCGCGGTGAGGTTGGCACGGAACAGGTCCATGTCGAAGTCCAGGTGTGGGGCGAGGTCCATCTTGTTCACCACCACGGCCGACACCGAACGGAACATCACCGGGTACTTCAGCGGTTTGTCCTCACCTTCGGTGATCGCGTAGACCATCGCCTTGCGGTGCTCGCCGACGTCGAACTCGGCCGGGCACACGAGGTTCCCGACGTTCTCGACCACGAGCAGGTCCGCGGCGTCCAGGTCCAGCCCGCGCAGGGCCTGGGCGACCATCGGCGCGTCCAGGTGGCACTCACCGCCGAACCCGTCGCCGGTGTTGAGCAAGGAGATCTGTGCGCCCATCCCACCCAGGCGCTCGGCGTCCAGAGGCGTCTCGATATCACCTTCGATGACCGCGACACGCACTGACCCTTCCAGAGCGGCCAGGGTCCGGGCGAGCAGCGCCGTCTTGCCCGACCCTGGTGAGCTCATGAGGTTGACCGCGTGGACCCCTGCGGCGTCCAGGGCCGCACGGTTCGCCGCGGCGAGCTCGTCGTTCTCGGCGTAGATGTCTTGCAGGATCTCGATACGTTCGCGGCCAGTCTTGTACCCACCGTGGTCGCCGATGAGCTCAGCCAGGCCCTGTGCGTCGGTTGTCGCCGCAGCCGCGTGCCGTCCACGGCGCCCAGGTCCAGGCTCGGTGTGGGCGTGGTCGGGCCCGTCGTGGTCGTGGGAGTGGACAGTGCCGTCGTCATGGCGGTGAAAGCGCCCCATCGAGCACTCCTTCCTGTGGTGTTCGGTCGTCGGGCAGGTCGGTGACGTCGACCGCGGTGAGGACGAACTCTTCACCGCTGGACACATGGGTGCACGTCGAGCCGCACGCGGTGCAGCTGAACCCCAGCGCTGGGCCCAGGCGTGCCTGGTGCCCACAGCTGTCGCAGGTGACGGTTGCTGGGACCTGGCACAGCTCAAGGCGTGCGCCGTCGAGCCTCGTGCCGCGCACGACGAACGTCCATGCGTGCTCCAGCGCCTGCGGGACCACCTGGCGCAGCTCGCCGACG
>WRCL01000342.1 GCA_009783975.1 Micrococcales bacterium | reverse complement strand
TCACCATCCCGTTGAAGGTCGTCGCGAGCACCCGGCCGTTGGCCAGGGTCCTCAACCGGTCGTACTCCGACGGGCAGGCAGGCACGGCCAAGACCGTCGAGGTCCTCGCCGACGCCTTCGACCCGTTCGGCCGGGGCCTGACCGTCATCGGCGCGGTCGTCGAGACCCCCGGGTCCGGTTCGGCGTCGTTCTCAGGTTCGGTCGTCACCGTGCGCCCGGCCGAAGACTTCATCGGTGCGATGGTCACCCGTTTCACGGTGCAGGACGTCACCGGTGACCCCGACCGTCATGTCGAGGCACGTATCACCCTCCAGGTCGCCGCGGTCCCGCTCGCTCCTGGCGCCCCACGTGTGGTCGAGATCCGCGACAAAGCGGTCCTGCTCGCCTGGGGTGCCCCTGACGGGCGAGGCCTGGACATCAGCGGCTACCGCGTGACCATCAGGGGGACGAACAGGCAGGTGCTGTGCCCGACGACCAGCTGTGTCGTCGACGGGCTCACCAACGGCACGACATACACGTTCACCGTCGCCGCGCGCAACGCTGTGGGCTGGTCCGAGGAGAGCCCGCCGTCAGCACCTGCCGCTCCCGACGCGGTGCCCGACGCACCACAGCCCCCCACTGTCTCGGCAGGCGCCGGCACGGTCAACGTCAGCTGGTCGGCCCCGGCGAACAACGGCTCGCCGATCACGTCCTACGACGTGGAGATCTCCCCGAGGCCTCGTTCCCCAGCGAACCCGGCGACCATCCGCGTCAAGACGACCTCGGCACGGTTCCAAGGGCTGACCAACGGCACGGCGTACAAGGTGCGGGTGCGGGCCTACAACGACGCCCCGCAGGCCGGGCCCTGGAGCGCGTGGTCCGATGAGATCACCCCGATGGGTGCGCCTGGTGCACCCACGCAGCTGAGCACCTCCCCGCTGGCAGCCACCCAGCTCCAGCTGAGCTGGCGCGCCCCGGACCCCAACGGCTCGCCGCTGGGTGCCTACCAGCTGGTCGTCGTCGGTGGCGGCACGACGCGGACCTTCGCCCCAGCCCGTGACGTGGAGAAGTTCACCGTCGATGTGCTGAACAACGTCGAGTACGAGTTCACCTTGACTGCGTCGAACGCGGTGGGGAGCTCGCCACCAGCGACCGTGACCGGTTCGACCTTCGGGCGGCCAGGTGCTCCCAGGGTTGTCTCGGTCGTCGGGCAGTCCGGTGGCAGCTACAACCAGGGCACCGCGACGGTGACCTTGTCACCTGGCCATGACGGTGGTTCGCCGATCACCTCGTACAACGTCAGGGCGCGCACCGGCCAGACGGCGACGTTCACCAGCACCTCGGGCACGCTCACGGGGCTCGCAGGAGGCAAGGACGCGTGGGTCGAGGCCCAGGCGTGCAACCAGCGTGGGTGCGGGGACTGGTCAGACACGCCGGTCCTGGCGGCCCCGCAGCCCCGGACAGCGCCTGGGCAAGTCGGTTCCTTGCGTGTGGACATCAGCTACAACGGCGGCCAGCCCGCCGAGGCCTACGCGACCTGGTCGGCGCCTGACTGGGCCGGTGGGTCAGAGCAGGGGTACCAGGTCACGTGGCTGGTCAACGGCGACACGGTCTCCAGCACCACTGTGACCACACTGAACGCCCGCCTCACCCAGGGCCTGCCAACGCTCGCCGAGGCGCGCCCCACAGCGCAGGTCTCGGTCACTGTCACCGCCGTGTCATCAGTGGGCGTCGGTGCGCCAGCGCGTGCCGACGCCACCGCCCGGTGGGCTGCTGGTCCTGCTGCCCCGGCTGGCCTGCGCGTGAACGGCGGGTTCCCGATCACGTTCGCGTGGAACGCCGTCCCTGGTGCGACGAGCTACGACTGGCGCGTCACACGCGACGGCGAGGTGGCTGCCTCAGGTTCCACGACCGGTTTGTCCCAGTCAGCCGAGGTGGCCTACAACGCCAACTCCCGTGTCGTCGTCGAGGTCCGTGCTGTCACGGCCGACGGAAAGTCCACCTGGACACCAGGCCAGGTCAACTAATAAGGAGCATGTCGTGACGCCGGAACAAAGCAAGTGGTTCGCGGAGACGTTCGACGCGCTGGTCGCGAACGTCGGCCAGGTCCTGCTCGGCAAGGAGCCTGTGGTGCGCCTCGTGCTCACCGCGATGCTCGCCGAGGGCCACGTGCTGCTCGAAGACGCCCCGGGCACGGGCAAGACCTCCTTGGCCAAGGCCATCGCCGCCACGGTGCAAGGCACCCACCACCGCATCCAGTTCACCCCTGACCTGCTGCCGTCGGACGTCACCGGTGTGACGATCTACGACCAGTCGGCCCGGCGCTTCCAGTTCCACCCCGGCCCGGTGTTCGCCTCGGTGCTGCTGGCTGACGAGATCAACCGTGCCTCGCCCAAGACCCAGGCCGCGCTGCTGGAGGTCATGGAAGAAGGCAACGTCACCATCGACGGTGTCTCGCACCCGGTGGGCCGCCCCTTCATCGTCCTGGCCACCCAGAACCCGATCGAACAGGCAGGGACCTACCGGTTGCCTGAGGCCCAGGTCGACCGTTTCTTGGTCAAGACCTCTCTGGGGTACCCCGACCGGGACTCGACGCTGGAGATCCTCGCCGGTGCCAAGGACCGCACGATCGGCCTGCAGCCGCGGATCAGCACCGAGTCGATCGGCACGATGGCAGACATGGCCCAAGAGGTGTTCGTCGACGAGGCGGTGCTCGACTACGTCGCCCGGCTCGTCGAGGCGACCCGTGACGACCCGCAGACCTCGCTGGGCTCGTCGGTCCGTGGTGGCCTGGCCCTCGTGCGGTGCTCGAAGGTGTGGGCTGCGGCCGCGGCACGTGAGTACGTCGTGCCCGACGACATCAAGGCCCTGGCCCAGCCGGTCCTCGCCCACCGGCTCATCGTCGAGGCTGAGGCCGACTTTGCCGGCGTCACCCAGGCCGAGATCCTCGCCCGGGTGCTGGACAAGGTCACGCCACCAGTGGCGGGACGGGACTGAGGGCAGCGGCGTGAGGATCACCATCTCCCCCCTCGGCTGGGGTACCGCAGCGGTCGGTGTGACCGCTGCGGTCATCGGCTGGCGGGCTGGGTGGCTCGAGCTCGCGGCTGTGGGCATCGGCTGCCTGCTGCTGGTCCTCGCAGGGGTTGTCATGGCCTGGGGCCGTAGCCGGTACGAGGTCAGTCTGGACGTCGCCGAACGGCGTGTCCCGGTCGGCCAGCCGGTTGTCGCGCGCCTGGCCGCCACAGCTGTGCGTCGTTCCCTGCCGGCCCGGGTCGACCTGCAGGTCGG
>WRCL01000341.1 GCA_009783975.1 Micrococcales bacterium | reverse complement strand
TCTATGGCCCTCGGCTTCGACCAAGAGGGTGGACTCGTACTTGATGGGCCGCATCTGGTCGTCCAACCACACGTCCGCGGTGGCGGTGTCACCGGTGACGTGGCCGCCGATGTCGTTGTCGTCAAGGAGCTTGTTCATCTCTGCGACGTCGTAGGTGATCGTGTACCGCGTCGTCTCGAGAGCGGCGACGCGTTCGGGGCCGACGAGCTCGACCTTGGTGACCGCGGGACGCTGACGTTCGATATCGGACGCCGGGTTCATGTCACCTGGCGACATGCCCATCTCTTGCAGGGTCCCCTCCGCGGTGACACCGTCCGCGTCGTGATACACCCTGCCGTCGATGATGACCGTCGTGACCGGTTCGCCGAGCTGGTTCCCACGCACCACACCAGCGCCGGCCACGATGTCCAGGTCGATCTCGAGATGGGTAGTCAGTTTCTCGCCAGCGACGTGGAGGTCCTGGTCGATGACGATGTGGACCGTCGTGATCGCGCCGAGCGCGGCGAGGTAGGCCTCGTGCCACTCGTCGACGTCGACCTCGCGGGCACCGACCTGGCCCCCGTCGCTGCGGCCGAAGTCCACCCCCGTGGTGTTGCGCGTCTGGTTCGACCCGCCGCTCTGGCACCCGACGACCAGACCCAGGCTCAGCACCATCGCCCCAACCACTGCCGAACACCGCTTCACTGCCCCTCCTGAGGTCGGCTTGCGCCACTGTGGTCCGCCAATGCCCCACTGTACCGACGTCACCGACCTCGTCAGGACAGCCCAACGCGCATCAAGGCCTGCTCAGCCGGCCCGCCCGCCACGACGGCTGGCTCGTCACCGAGAACAGCCGCGACTCCCGCCGACCAGCCCTATGCCCGATCTGTGCCTGCTAGCGGGTCCGTGGGGCTCGTTTGGCTCGTGTCTCGGTTGCCCGGGGGTGGCCAGTCGTCGCCAGGGTGACTTCAGCACCCAGGCTCGCGGCGAGGGTCGGGTTCGACCAGATCTCCGCGGTGGCGAGTCGTCGGGCAGGTCGGCAAACGCGGTGTAGCGCCCGATGGAAGCGCAGGTTGTCAAGCGGGGACGCGGGTGTCCAGGCGGGTGATGTGGGCGAAGTCGTCGGGGTTGAGGGTGAACAGGGCGATCCCGTGGGCGATGGCTGTGGCGGCGATCATGGCGTCGTAGGCCCGGGCGGTGCGTTTGCGTCCGGCGGCGCGCAGGTCGGCTGAGACCTGGCCGAAGGCGCGGGCGCAGTCGGCGTCGAAGGGGACCGGCGTGAAGTCTTGCTCGGTCTGCTGCAGCGTGGCCTGGCGGGCGGCCCGTTCGTGGGGGTCGTCGGTGACCAGGGGGCCGGCGGACAGCTCGGCGAGCGTGACGGCTGACACCAAGCACACAGCTGGCAAGGTCTGAGGGTCGAGGTCACCGAGGCTGATCACCACTGATGTGTCGAGCAGACCACGTGGTGCCCGGGTCACAGCCTCGGGTCCATCACGGTGTCGAGGTCGTCGTGCAGGCGGTCCAGGTGCACCGGGGGCAGGTTGCGCCAGCGGGCGACCAGCTCGTCGGTCGTCGGTGGGGCGGCCGGCAGCGGGACGAGCTGGGCGACGGGACGTCCCGATGAGGTCACGGTCAGCGACTCACCGCGTTGCACACGCGCGAGGACGTCACCGCCATGGTTGCGAAGGTCCCGCACGCTCACGCTCGTCATATCCGAACTGTATCACGCGTGAGACAGTCCGTTCTCGTCACGTCTGACCAGCGCCTGCGACAGCCGCGTCCTGGCCCGTGCTACGCTGTATCACATGTCAACGCCTGTAGCTATTCGGTTCGACGATGGGTTGCTGTCCGAGGTCCGACGTACGGCGCACCGCAGGGGGACGTCGGTGTCGGGTGTGGTCCAGGCCCTCACGCAGGAGGGGCTGCGGATGGAGCGGGTCCCTGGGGTGGTGTTCAGGGATGGGCCTGCTGGTCGGCGTGCGAGCGTGGCCGGGGGGCCTGATGTGTGGGAGGTCGTCGAGACTGTGCGTGGGCTCGCGGGGGACCACGACCCGTCGCGCTTGGCAAAGGCGTCCGGGCTGCCTGTGCGGACGGTCACGGTCGCGCTGGACTACTACGGGTACTACCCAGACGAGATCGACGAGCAGATCGCTGAGAACGAGCGTGAGGCCGAGGAGGCCCGGGCGGCCTGGGAGCGTCGCCAGAGGTTGGCATGAGCCCGCAGGAGGCCGTCGACCCCGTCGACCACGCCGAGCCTTTGCTGCTGGACGAGCACTTCCCGGCCCTGGTCGCCGAGAGCTTGCGGGCGCAGGGGTTCGACGTCCGGGCCGTCGTCGAAGAACCGACGTTGGTCGGGCTGCCCGACGCCACGCTCTTCGCCCTGGCTGCCAGCCGCGGGTGGCGGATCGTCACCGAGAACGTCCGCGACTTCCGGCCACTGCTGGCCGCAGCGCTGGCCGCTGTGCAGCCGTACGCCCCGCTGCTGCTGACGACTGCCCGACGTCACCCCCGGCACCTCGCTGCCGTCGGGGCGCTCACACAGGCCTTGGCGGCATGGCTGCGCGAGCACCACCCCGGGCCGGAGCAGTGGCTGTGACCTGGCTGTCTCGCGCAGACCGGGCGGCTGAGAACGTTGGTGTGATCTTTTCCGGCGGTCGTGAGTGTGTGGGGGGCATTCGCCGATGGGGGTGGGGTTGATATCTATCTGGGGAGCGGCGATGAAGACGTTCGTGGCAGGGCTCGGGTCTGTGGTACCGCACGGTCTTGGACATCTCCACCGGTGGTGTGACCAGCACGGTCACCCAGGAGGCCGTCTACTCCGACTACGGCAAGCCCGTTGACATCTCCGTCCGGTAGCTGAGTGTGCTGATCGTGTGGTGAGGGTGGGAAGACCTGCCACAACGGCCCGTCGCGGCGGTGGGGGCGCGGTAGCGTCCAGCTGTGTACGACGTGGCGATCATCGGCCTGGGACCGGCAGGTTCGACGCTGGCGCGGTTGTTGCCTGAGCACCTGCGGGTCGTCGCCGTCGACCGCAAGCACCCAACCGGGGACGAGGGGTTCCACAAACCGTGTGGGGGGTTGCTCGCGCCAGACGCGCAGAAGGCGCTGGCGTCATGGGACCTCGCGCTGCCGACGTCGGTGCTCGTCGACCCGCAGATCTTCGCTGTGAAGACGATCGACCTCGCGGCTGCGCAGGTGTCGAGCTACCAGCGGTTCTACCTGAACATGGACCGGCACCGGTTCGACCAGTGGTTGCGCTCGCTGGTGCCAGACCGTGTCGACGTCCACGACGACGCG
>WRCL01000340.1 GCA_009783975.1 Micrococcales bacterium | reverse complement strand
GGTCACCCCCAGCTGTGCGGTGGCGAGCATGAGCGAGACGTGCTCCATCGCCCACAGCACCGTCGTCGCCCAGCGGTGCCCGGCAGCCGCGGCCGGTTCGACTGACGAGCGTCGTGCAGACATCAAGGCGAACTCGGCGCCGACGAAGAACGCGTTCACGGCCAGCAGCACCACTGCCAGCCCCAGCGCCGCCCCCGGGCTCACAGTGGGTCCTCGCGTTGGTCGTCGGCGGCGATCTCAGCACGTAACCCCTGGCAGTCAACAACGTCGTCTGGTGCGTCGGGACGTGCCGCCGCGACCCGGACCAGCTCGACCCGTCGTCCGGCCATCTGCGCCACGACAAGCTCGACACCGTCGACGACGACCCGGTCGCACACGTGCGGCACACGTCCCAGACGTGCCATGACCAGCCCGCCGAGCGTCTCGTAGGGGCCGTCGTCAGGCACGAGCAGACCAGTGACCTCCGCGAGCTCGTCTGGACGCAGGAGCCCGGGCAGCACCCACGACCCGTCGGGCCGGCGCGCGAGGCTGTTGAGGGGCCCGGCTGACGAACGTGACCGGTCGTGCTCGTCGACGACCTCCCCGACAAGCTCTTCGAGGACGTCTTCGAGGGTGACGACCCCAGAGGTGCCGCCGTACTCGTTGACGACGACGACCATCTGCACCCCGTCGCGCAGCTCTTGCAGCAGCGGGCCGAGCCGGACCGTCTCAGGCACCTGCGGGGCCTCGGTCATCAGCGCGGCGGCTGGCACCTGGGCCCGGCGTTCGTACGGCACCTGCACGACGCGGCGCAGGTGGACCAGCCCGACGATGTCGTCGCGGGACTGCTCGATCACCGGGAAACGCGAGTGGCCTGTGGTCCGCGCCAGCGCCATGACCTCAGCGGCGGACGTCCCTGTGCGCACGACGTGCAGACGGGTCCGGTCGGTCATGACGTCGACGGCGGTGAGGTGGGCGAAGTCCAGGGAGTTGGTCAGCAGCGTCGCGGTCGACTGCTCGAGGGTGCCTTGTTCGGCCGAGCGCCGTACGAGCGCCGCGAGCTCGGCCGGGGACCGCGACCCGGTCAGCTCTTCACGCGGTTCGACACCCACCGCGCGCAGCAAGGCGTTGGCTGCCCCGTTCGTCACCGCGATGACTGGCCGCAGCAGCGCGGTGAACCCACGTTGCAACGGCACGACGAGCCTGGCGGTCGCCATCGGCGCTGCGATCGCGAGGTTCTTGGGCACAAGCTCGCCGACGACCATCGAGAAGGCGTTGACGACGATGAGCGCTGTCACGGCGGCGACCGCCGAGGCGGCTGTGCCCAACCAGCCTGACAGCCCGGCGCGGGTGAGCTCGGCGAGCGCTGGCTGGGTGGTGTAGCCCAGCGACACGGTCGTCAAGGTGATCCCGACCTGCGCACCAGAGAGCTGGGTCGACAACCGCCGCAGCCCTGCGAGCACCGAACGGCCGCGCCAGTCGTGCTCGTCGACCTCCAGCGCTGCTGGGTCGAGCGCAACCATCGCGAACTCTGCGGCGACGAACACGGCAGTACCTGCGGTCAGCGCGACGCCGAGCAGCACCAGCAACCACTGAGTGTCCATCGTGGACCACATGGTACGGACACCTGCGCCACCGTGGCTGGGTAGACCCGGCGCGCATGCCGGAGTCTCACCCCCAACACCCACCGCGAAAGACTTCTGTTTCGCTCAGGTACCACTACAGTCATGCCGATTGGTGAGGCGGGTCACGGTTTGTGATGACGCAGACCGGCCTGCGAGACGAGGACGAAGCACGTGCCAACAACTGCAACGACGACCACCGCGGTCCTCACCGACGACCCCACCACCACACCGGTCACCACGCAACCGCTCGCCACACGCACCGCACCAGCGGCCGCCACCACCAGCACCGACGTGCGTACCACGACGGTGCCCACCCAGCGCACGCTGGTGCCGGCGAGCACCGAGACCACGACCGACCGCCTGACGCGGCGCACCCTCGGCGCGCTGCGGCGTCAGGGCGGACGGGTGCTGGTCACCGGGCGCACCGACGTGCCGGCGGCCGTCGCCCGACGTGTGCGCGACCGCGACCCATCCCTGGCTGCCCGCGTCACCTGCGAAGACGTGTTCGCCCTGGCGCAGCGCGTGCTGCACGAACGGCAGATCGAGGTCTGCACCGACCCCGAGCTCATCGACGCGGCCTGGTCAGCGGCGTGGCAACGTGTGGGGCGCCACACCGTGCTGTGCAACCTCGGCGACGACACCCGGTGGCGCGCCGAGATCGCCGGGGCGATCAAAGGCCGCGGCCTGGTCCGGTTCTCCCAGTACGACGACTGCACGTCGAACCTGGCCAGGGCGGTGTGGGACCTGTACGTCGCCTACAGCGAAGAGCTGACGGTGCGGTTCGCCCACGACCGGGCCGACCTCATCGCCATCGCCTTGGACGAGCTGACGGTCAACCCTGCGCGCACCCGCTACTGCGTGGTCGTCCTGGACCCGACGTTGCCGCTGACACCGACGATGGTCCGGTTCCTGCGTGCGCTGACAGTGACGCGCTGACTGCTCCGACCCACAACCGCCCGTTTCGGCGCACCGGACATGGCAGGCTTGGGCTATGACGACCCCGGCCGACACCACTGTCCTCGTTGTCGAGGACGACCCTGCGATCGCCACGGCGATCGCCCACCGCCTGGGGGCTGAGGGCTGGCGGGTCGAGACCGCCCTCGACGGCCCGTCAGGTATCGAGGCTGCTGCGCGGTTGCGCCCTGACGTCGTCGTGCTCGACGTCATGCTCCCGGGCGTCGACGGGCTCGAGGTGTGCCGGGTCATCCAGGCCGAGCGTCCGGTCCCGGTGCTCATGCTCACCGCCCGCGACGACGAGACAGACGTCGTCATCGGCCTGGGCGTGGGCGCCGACGACTACATGACCAAACCGTTCTCGCCACGTGAGCTCGTCGCACGGGTCAAAGCCCTGCTGCGCCGCCAAGAACGCGCTGCACGTGCAGCCGAGGCTGTCGCCGCCCCCGGTCCGGCGCTGCACGTCGGCGACCTCGTCATCGACCAGGCCCAGCGCCGGGTGCACCGTGGCGGCGACGAGGTCCACCTCACCCCCACCGAGTTCGACCTGCTCGTCGCGCTGGCGACCTCACCGCGCACGGTGCTCACCCGCGAGCTGTTGCTCGAGCAGGTGTGGGACTGGGTCGACGCCTCAGGCACCCGCACCGTCGACTCGCACATCAAGGCGTTGCGCCGCGAGCTCGGTGCCGACCTCATCCGCACCTCCCACGGTGTGGGGTACGCCTTCGAACCAT
>WRCL01000339.1 GCA_009783975.1 Micrococcales bacterium | reverse complement strand
GAGCGGCCCGCAGCTCGGCGGCGTCCAGCTGGCGGCGGGGGTTCATGCGGTCACCAGGTCGGCGGCGGAGACGAAGACGTTCAGGGCTGCCAGGTGCTCAGGGGTGCGTGCGACGACCCGGGGGCGGCGGTGGTCGGTGGCGGCCAGGACCTACGGGTCGGCCCGCTGCCCCTGATGCCGTCGCGGCGGCCCTGCTCGCGGCCATCGCCGATGCTGTTTTTGCGATCACCTGCCGTCCTGCCCGCCTGTCCACGCAAGCGCCCAGCGTTCTCGCAGTGCGATCTCGACAACCCTGACACTGGGCCTGCTACACACGCACGACGCGAACCCGGTCGCCGCACAGCCGGGTCCAGTCCTCGGGGTCCGAGGTCAGGACCACTGCACGACCAGGTTGGCGCAGGGCCATGGCGGCGACGGTCGCGTCGATGGCGTGCTGGTGGCCGTGCAGCTGGGCGTCGTGCAGCAGACGGACGGCTGCCTCAGCGTCGTCGGAGATGACCGGCTCGACGACCAGACGGGACAGGACCCAGCGGAGCCGGGCGAGGCCAGTTTTCGGACCGGCGGCTTCGACGACAGTCAGCACCGACACGTGGATCGTCGCCTGTTCGCGTACGGCCGTCTCGACCCGGGTGACCAGGGCCCGGTCATGATCGGCCAGCAGGGACAGGGCTTGGCAGTCGAGCACGACCGGATCGGCTGGTGTCCTCCTCATGCGCTGCGCTGTTCGGCTGGTTCGCCGAACATCTGCTGGCGTGACGCCGCGATCTCTTCCTCAGACAGCGGCCCGTGGCGTTCTTCGTAGTCGGCGACGATCTCGGCCAGCCGGTCCATCCTCAGCCGGTGGTCGAGCGCCGCAGCCACATAGGCGGACACCCCACGGCGACCCACGCGGGAGCGCAGGTCGGTCACCATCGTCTTGGGCAGCGACACCGAGATGTTCTGGGTGCCAGCCTCCTCGTTCGTCATGCACCCATTCTAACACTGCGACTATGAGAACTCCCGGGACCGAAACGGTGTCATCGTCGCAGATGACGGGTTCGACGACCAGACGACCGGGCTGGGACGAACAAGACGGGAGGAACCGTCCCCACTGTCTTCATCCGGACGTCAGCACGACCAGGAGGGACACGACGACGAGGAGCAGGCCCACAGAGCTTGTGGCCACCCCGGTGATCGCGAAGCCGCGACCCGCGGTGCCGTCTCGTCTGACCTGGCCCAGGGCGATGATGCTCAGGACCAAGCCGACGACCGCGGCGATCGGGCACACGATGCACGACACGATGCCTGTGATCATCCCGGCGACCGCCAGGCCGTTCGTCGTCGCAGGCGGGGCGTACCCATACTGGCCGGGGTATCCGTACCCGGCGTAGTACCCGCTGGGCTCCGGGGGGGCGGTGCCATATGACGGCGGAGCGGCAGGCACGACGCTCGTCGGGCCGTAGGGCGGCGCGGGGGGCGTCAGGCCAGATGGCGCACTGCCGGGGGCGTCGAGCGGTGCACCAGGCGCCAGCCCGTACGACCCTGGGCTGTACGGGGTCATTGCGCTGGGCGCACCGAAAGACCCAGCCGACTCGTCGCCTGCGGGCTGGCCGGGCGGGGCGTAGGGGTTGACAGGCACCTCGCTCACAGCAAGACAGCTTACCCGACGCACACACCCATATGGGTGCACTTGCGCGATCTGGACCAGGTGAGGCGTTCTCCGCCCAGCGTCGGCGACCTCGCGGCGCGGGCGGGTCCGACCGGCGCGCACAGCAGTCCAGGTGGGACAATCCCTGACATGACCACCGCTTCTTCGTCGGCTGACCTGGTCGCGGCGCTGCGGCGGGCAGTGCGAGGGCAGGTCGACGACAGCACCCGCCGCCGGGCCGAGTACTCAACCGACGCGTCGAACTACCGCGTCGTGCCGCAGGTCGTCGTCGCGCCGGTCGACACCGACGACGTCCTCGCGGCGCTCGAGGTCGCCCGGGCGGCCCACGCGCCGGTGACCGCGCGCGGCGCGGGCACGTCGGTGGCCGGCAACGCTGTGGGCCCTGGGGTGGTGCTCGACCTTGTGCGGCACCTGGGGCGCATCGGCCCAATAGACGCCGAGGCCCGGACGGTGCACGTCGAACCGGGGGTGGTCATGGCGGCGCTGCAACGCGCAGCCGCGCCGCACGGGCTGCGGTTCGGGCCTGACCCGTCGACGTGGACGCGGGCCACCCTCGGAGGGATGATCGGCAACAACGCCTGCGGGCCCCACGCTGTGGCGTACGGGCGCACCGCGGACAACGTCGTCGACCTTGACGTCGTCGACGGGACCGGACGACGGTTCACCGCCGCCGCAGACCTGTCAGTCGTCCCGGGGCTGGACGCCCTGGTCGGGGCGAACCTGGAGGTGCTGCGCACCGAGCTCGGCCGCTTCACCCGGCAGGTCTCGGGGTACTCCCTGGAGCACCTGCTGCCCGAGAACGGCTGTGACCTGGCCAAAGCCCTCGTCGGGACCGAAGGCACCTGTGTGACCGTGCTCGGGGCGACCCTGCGCCTGGTGCCGCTGCCCGCCGCGCCGGTGCTCGTCGTCCTGGGATACCCGGACATGGCTGCGGCTGCTGATGCGGTCGTGCCGTTGCTGGCGCACCGGCCCCTGGCCGTGGAGGGGATGGACGCGCGGCTGGTCGACGTCGTCCGGCGGGTGCGCGGAGCCTCGGCGGTGCCCGACCTGCCCGACGGGGGCGGGTGGTTGTTCTGCGAGATCTCCGGGGCAGACCTTGCCGACGGCCTCGCCGCAGCACGGGCGTTCGCCGCAGACGCCGCCACCGACGCGGTCGCCGTGTACGAACCTGGTCCTGCCGCCTCAGCGGTGTGGGCGATCCGTGCCGACGGGGCGGGCCTGGCCGGGCGCACCGCGTCGGGCGCGCAGGCGTGGCCGGGGTTCGAAGACTCCGCGGTGCCCCCCGCCCAGCTCGGCGCCTACCTGCGCGCGTTGACCTCGCTCATGGGTGAGCACGGTGTGGACGGTATGGCGTACGGGCACTTCGGCGACGGGTGCGTCCACCTGCGCCTGGATGTCGACCTCGTGCACGACGGGTCCGCGCTGCGGCTGTTCATGACTGACGCGGCCGAGCTCGTCGCGTCGTACGGGGGGTCGTTGTCTGGTGAGCACGGCGACGGGCGCGCGCGCTCACAGCTGCTGCCGGTGATGTACTCCCCGCAGGCGCTGGAGGTGTTCGGGGCGTTCAAGCACCTGTTCGACCCTGCGGGTCTGCTCAACCCCGGGGTGCTGGTCGACCCGCAGCCGCTCGACGCTGACCTGCGCCGCCCCGCCG
>WRCL01000338.1 GCA_009783975.1 Micrococcales bacterium | reverse complement strand
TGGCCAAACCGGTGATCGTCGCCACCCAGGTGCTCGAGTCGATGATGGCTGCGCCCCGCCCCACCCGCGCAGAGGTGTCCGACTGCGCCAACGCGGTCCTCGACGGCGCCGACGCCGTCATGCTCTCAGGCGAGACAGCTGTTGGCCAGCACCCGGTCGAGGCTGTGCGGACCATGGCCAGGATCATCGAGACCACCGAGTCGGCAGGTCGTGGACGTCTCGCGCCGCTGTGCACCACAGCAGCGCCACGTGCGTCCACCGCGGTGCCAGGCGCGGCGATCGCAGCCGCCGCAGCGCAGGTCGCCGCCGACCTGGACGCGACGTACCTGCTCACGTTCACATATTCGGGTGCGACGGCCCGGCTGGTGTCCCGCTTGCGTCCGGTGACCGCGATGCTCGCCTTCACCCCCGTCGAGCACACCCGCCACGTCCTGTCGCTGTCGTGGGGTGCCCAGACGTACCAGGTGCCGCAGGTCGCGAGCACCGACGAGATGCTGCGGCTGGTCGACCGGACCTTGCAGGTGAACCGTCTGGCCCACCCCGGCGACACTGTCGTCGTCGTCGCAGGTGCCCCCGTCGGCCAGGGCGGGTCGACGAACACAGTGCTCGTCCACCGGGTCGGCCACGGCCCGCACCAGTGGTGAGGTGTGACACGGCTGGTCGGGTGCCAATCCAGGCCGTCACCAGCGGACATCTCGGACGTATCGACACACTGCAACGTACTGTGAGAAATATCACATGATTAGCTTCACGGGACGAACCACAGGCCGCCGGAGGGGGTCTGTGCGGGGGGTGCCCGGAGCCGTCCGCCGAGAGCCCCAGCTCGTGCCCGGGCGGTCGTGGGATGCCTATGACGTGCGACCTTGTCCACGACGGGGAAACTTCGCAGTGTGCCCCGAGCGGGATTCGAACCCGCACTGGATCGGGTTTGAGCCGAACGCCTCTGCCAGTTGGGCTATCGGGGCCGCAGTGCTGCGGTGACATTGTAGTGGCGATCTGAGAGTTCGCCGTCGTCAGGCGGCCGTTAGGCTGGGTCAGTGACCGATGGCGAACCTGAATCGGCGGGATACGTGACACCCCGCCGGGCTGTCGTCGCCGAAGACGAAGCCCTCATCCGCATGGACGTCGTGGAGATCTTGCGCGACGCCGGGTTCGACGTCGTCGGTGAAGCCTCCGACGGGGAGGAAGCCGTCCGCCTGGCCACCGACCTGCGCCCTGACATCGTGGTGATGGACGTGAAGATGCCGCTGCTCGACGGGATCTCGGCCGCAGACCGCATCGGCGCCGAGCACATCGCCCCGGTCGTGCTGCTCACCGCGTTCTCCCAGGCCGACCTCGTCGAGCGGGCACGTGACGCTGGGGCGATGGCCTACGTCGTCAAACCGTTCAGCCCCGCCGACCTGCTGCCCGCCGTCGAGATCGCGCTGGGCCGCCACGCCCAGATCGTCGCCCTGGAGGCAGAGGTCGCTGACCTCACCGAGCGGTTCGAGACCCGCAAACGGGTCGACCGCGCAAAAGGCCTGCTCATGACCAAGATGGGCCTGAGCGAACCGGACTCGTTCCGCTGGATCCAGAAGACGTCGATGGACCGGCGCCTGACCATGCGCGAGGTCGCCGACGCGGTGATCGACCAGGTCGGCGGGCAGAACTGACCTCACCCGCACGGGTTGCAGCGTTTTGGCGCGCCGCGGAGGTTCTCGTGGCACTCTTGACCCGGTGCCGCGATGTGGGGGCACAGCGTCCAGGCCGCGTCGCCTGGTCCTCCAGGAGGTGTTCTGCACATGCCTCACCGAATGACCGTCTGTGCTGCGACCAGCATGGATGTGCCGGACCTGGTGGAGCTGTGCCTTGCGGCGCGGGCCGAGGCAGGCACTGGCGCGGCGTTGTGCTCCGACGACGCTGGGCGCCTGCACGACCAGCTGCTCACCGCCCTGGGCCTACCAGGGGGGTTCGTGCTCGTCGCCCGCCACGGTGACCAGGCCGACGGGATGCTCGTGGGCCGCACCGTCGGCCCGACTCTGTTCGCCGACCGTGTCGTGGTGGACCTCGAGGCCCTGTACGTGCGTGCTGGGGTCCGGCGCCGTGGGGTGGGGCACGCCCTGCTCACCGAGCTCGTCGCCGTCGCCGAGGCTGCCGCCGCTGTCGAGGTCGTCGCCGCCCCGCTGCCTGGTGCGCGCGGGGTCGAACGTTTCTTGGCGCGTGCCGGGTTCCAGGCCGCCGCGAGCTACCGCGTGGTGACGACCGCCGCGTTGCGCCGCAGGCTTGCCGCTGACCAGCCCCGCACGTCCCGTCCGCTCACCGGCAGCATCGCCCGGCCGGTCACCGGTGGGATCGCCCGTCTGGTCGCCCTGCGCAGGCAGACCTTGGCCACTGGTGAGCTGCCGAGCGTCGAGGTCCCTGCTCAGGACGCGCAGACGAGCAGGCAGGTGAGCCGGACGGTGGCGACCCGTCGTCCTGCGTCGTCGTCAACGGTGACCTCGTAGGACGCGACGGTCGTCCCCAGGTGCAGCGCAGTGGCCGTCGCGCTCACCTGCCCGTGGTCCACGGCGCGGTGGTGCGTCGCGTTGACCTCGATCCCCACCGCCGCCCGCCCAGGCCCGGCGTGCACGGTCGCGGCCATCGACCCCAAGGTCTCGGCGAGCACGACGCTCGCCCCACCGTGGAGCAACCCCGCAGGTTGGGTGTTGCCGTCCACCGGCATGGTGCCGGTGGCACGTGCTGCGGACAGCTCGTGCACCTCGATACCCATCCGCTGGGCAAGGGACCCGGTCGCCTCGGTCGTGGCCATACCCGATAGGTTGGCACTGTGAGCGCCTCAACGTCACCTGCGTCCCGGTTGTTGCTCGTCGACGGCCACTCGATGGCCTACCGGGCGTTCTTCGCCCTGCCGGTGGAGAACTTCGCCACATCAGCCGGCGTCCCGACGAACGCCGTGTACGGGTTCGTCTCGATGCTCGCCGGGCTGCTGCGCGACGAGCAGCCCACACACCTGGCTGTCGCGTTCGACGCCGGCCGCACGACGTTCCGCTCTGCGCGCTACCCCGAGTACAAGGCGACCCGGTCAGAAACCCCGGAGCCGTTCCGCGGGCAGGTCGGGCTCATCAACGAGGTCCTCGCGGCGATGGCCGTGCCGGTGGTCACCAAAGACGACTTCGAGGCCGACGACATCCTGGCGACCCTGGCCACCCGTGCGGCGGCCGAGGGGATGGCTGTCATGGTGTGCTCCGGTGACCGCGACACGTTCCAGCTCGTCAACGACCAGGTCACCGTGCTGTACCCGGTGCGCGGGGTCTCTGAGCTGCG
>WRCL01000337.1 GCA_009783975.1 Micrococcales bacterium | reverse complement strand
CTTCGAAGCCAGCGCGTCTGGACCACACCCCCCGCCATGTCGACGAGCTCATGGTGTCCGGCCCGCACTGCGCCGCCGGCGCATCCCATCGGGCGGCAGGCCCCGCGGCCTGCCTGACCCGTCGGCGCGTGCCGCCAGCGGTGCCGGAAACGTCCCGTATGTTGCGATTGCGCGTGTACGGTGGGGCGTGTGCGACGGGTGAGGCTCTCTTGGGTGCTCGTCGTCGCTGTGCTCGCGTTGGTCGCGGCGTTTGGGTGTGTTGACGTCTCGACGGCCCGCCCTGGCCTGGCCGCGGCACCAGAGTCGGGGACCGACGTGCCGCTGCGCGCAGGTAAACGTGTGAGCGGCTGCACAGCGAACTTCCTCGTCCACAAGAACGGGACGTCCATGAACCTTGCCGCAGGTCACTGCGGTGGTGTCGGCGCGGCAGCATCCCTGGGCAGCACGAACCTCGGCACGGTGAGCGTCAACACGTTCTCCACGGGCACCGACGCGGCGGCGTTCACCGTCGCTGGTGGGGCCAGCCTGACCCCGTCGGTCTTCGTCTCGGCGAACCTCGTGCGCCCGGTCGTCGGGCAGGCCAACGTTGTTGTTGGCGACCGGGTGTGCATGCGCGGCGCGTCGTCGGGAACAGAGGTGTGCGGCACCGTCCGGTCAGTGGGTGTGACGCTCACCTACCTCAACACCACAGTCTCGGGCCTCGCACGTGTCAAGCTCGACGGTGGCCCGCTCATCGGCGGAGACTCAGGAGCACCGGTGTACAAGGTCGGCGCGGACGGGTCGGCGTACGCCGCCGGGATCGCTGTGCTCTCCGACGGCACGTTCACGATGATCTCGGCAGCCCTGAGCGCCACCGGGACAACCCTGGCGACCAAAGGCGGCGCAGGAGCCCAGCTGCCACCGCCACCGGCCGCGGCCCCCGACCCGCCCGCGTCACCGACCCAGGCAGTCCTCACCGCTGCAGCAACCGCGATGACCGTGACAAGCGCGTATGGCAGCCCCAACGACGCGGCGTCGCTGGGCCTGCCCGCCACTGCCACCGTCACCACCGACGCCGGGGAGAAAAAGCTCCCCGTCACCTGGGACCCGTACGCCACCGGGTACGACCTCGATGTCGCCACTGAGCAGACGTTCACCTACCACGGCCTCGTCCAGCTGCCCGACGACCTCGCCAACCCCGCGAACCTCCCCCTCGACATCGAAGCGACAGTGACCGTCCTGGCCGCGCGTGCCCTCGACGCACCCGGCACCGACGTCGCCCCGCTTCCCCCCGCCACCGCACCGACACCGCCCGCAGCCGACCGCTCCCTGCCCGTCGCGCTCGCCGCCTCAGCCGTCGCCCTCGTCCTCACATGCGCCGTGTGCGGCGCGATCATCATGCGCCGCCGCGGCCTTCTGTAGCGCGCTCGTCGTCGCGTCCCGCACATCCGCCACCCACCGTCCCCAGCTCCTGCGCAACGCTCCCCATCCGCCACCGTCGCTCCGTCTCCACTCGTCTTCGTCTTGCAGCGCACGACGGGCCGTCGTCACAGCCCATCCCCCAGTTCTGACGCGTGCAGCAGTCCGCGAGGGCAAGGCTTTCACGCGAAAACAAGTCTTCAAACCCTTGCTTTGGCGTGAACGCCTTGCCTTCGCCGACGCGATCACCGACGCCTGGTGGCAAGATCACCCTATGGATGTCGTGCTGGTGGTCGACGCGGCAAACGTCGTCGGGTCACGTCCCGACGGGTGGTGGCGCGACCGCGTCGGGGCAACAACACGGCTGCTGAACCAGCTGGCCACCCTGCCTGGTGCCCAGACCAGCGCAGGCGTGCTCGGTCGCATCATCGTCGTCGTCGAAGGCCACGCGACCGCCGTCCCCGACACCCCCAGCATCGAGGTCGTCCGCGCCCCCCGTGACGGCGACACCACCATCATCGAGGTCGTCACCACCCTGGCCGACCCCACAGTGGTCGTCACCGCCGACCGTGGCCTGCGCACCCGCCTCGGCGACGTCCCCACCCACGGCCCCCGCTGGCTGTGGGACCTGCTCGACCCTGCCCGAAGCTGACCGACCGGAATCATCGCCCGCTCTGGCAACGAACCCATGTCGTTCACCGCACCAGTCATTGTCCTGTCATGTGTTCACAAAGAGCGCGCTGGTGCTCTGTCCGTCGACCACGTCGTCTACCAGGAGCTGCGAAGGAACGGCGCCAGCGTGGGCATACGACGCCTGGACCCGCACCGATGCCCGCTGACCTCGGTCCGTCGAATCGACCAACCGCTGTGCCACCGACGCCAGGCCTTCCAGGGCCGTACGACCCGCAGATGCCAGCAACGCACGCGGGCTGACCTGCCCAGGCCATGCACCCACCACCGCCGCGAACGGGTGTGCGTCGTGTCCATACGCCCCCGCTGGCGCCACCGGGTCGGCAACGACCTCGACCACCCGGGCCTGGCTGTCGGTGCGCAGCACGACGGCGAACCGACCGTCGAGGACGGGGTGGACCACATAGGTCGCGCCAGGTTGGGCGACCTGCAGCACCTTGTTCGGCACAGTGCCCGGGACCGTCTCGACATACACGATCCGTCCTGTGCCGTCTGTGTAGCAGCCCGCCTCGATCCCCGGCAGGCTCACCCAGAACAACACGTCCGGTTCGGGAGTCACGTGCAAGTCCGGCTGGGCAACCATGTCCAGATCAACAACACGCATCCGCGGCGACCAAGGACGTGGCGCCACCTCCGGAGGAACCCATGCGCGACGGACATCGACCCGGAGATACTTCGCACGAATCATCGCTTTCGAATATGGACCGTCGCCGTCACAATCGATCTGCGACTCGTCAAACACGACGAAATAGTCGGTATCTCCCGGGCCCCAAATTGTCGGAGGGATGGAAGGGCTCAGGACTCCTGTGAACTCACGCTGCCAAGGTCCATCCCAGGTGGTGTCCCGCACCACACGGACACGGGTTCCGGGGAGCATCGTTCCTTCTGGCCACGAAGCCATCTCACTCACCAAAACGATCTTTGTACTTGAAGTCCCGATATATATCAGTCCCCTCCTTGTGCACATAGTGGATCTCGATACCATCGACGGTCTGAGACATCTTCACCCATCCTTGATCCGCGGGCCACTGGGGATCTTTCATATGAACCGGCAGGACATCACCATACTGCGCGTTCTCCTGCACCAGGTCCAGGATCTACTGCTGTTCCCGTGGGTCATGAAACACGGCCTGGGAGTGGTGGGCACAGTCCGCCGCGGGTGAGCATGGCCATGGCGATGAGAGCTTCGGGCGAGTGGTATCCGTAGGCGCGGCG
>WRCL01000336.1 GCA_009783975.1 Micrococcales bacterium | reverse complement strand
GTCGGCTGACCACACCACGAGGCCCGCACCAGCTGGTGCGGGCCTCGTGGTGTGGTCAGCCGACGACAGGCGTCAGTGGTCCGGCTTTCATCTGGGCGAGGAAGGGCACGTCGGCCACGGACCAGCGCCGTGGCGTGACGTAGGTGACGGCGATCGGACGGTGCAACGTCGCCTGGGCGTCGTGCAGGACGCGGTCGACCTGCGGACGGTCAGGTGAGCCGATGATCACCAGCCCGATCTCCGCCGGAGCTGCCCCGGGCTGCCCGGCGTACCGGGCGGCCCAGGCCCCGTGGACGTACGCGGCCTCGATACCGACCTGCCCTTTGAGAGCGTGGCGAAGGTGCACCGACGGGCCGAACGTCACGGTGAGCAGCTGGCGCAGGGGTTCGGTCGCCGGGTTGGTCTCGTCGGGGTGCAGCAGCACCAGACGGCCACGTCGTTCGCCGCGGATGACCCCGGTGCTCAGCAGGCGGCGGACCTCGCGGGCGACCGACGGTTCAGGCCGGTCGAGCCGGCGCGCGAGGTCGGCGGCGGTCGGGGCGGGGTCGGCGGGGTTGGCGACCAGGACGTGCAGCAGCACCTCGGCCTGCAACGGAGACCGGAAGATCGGCATCAGCGGCGGGGCGTCGCGCACCGTTCCACTGTATCGCTCGTCATGTGCTCCTTGGCGCCGGCTGGTGTGACTGTGGCGGTCATGCGCCGGCCTGGCGCCGGCGGGGCCGATGGTGTCCGCGGTCACAGGCCACAGGTTGCACGATCTCGTCGTCATCGATCATATGATGATCCTTGTCGATCAGTTTGCGATCGATCACGCTCAACTGACGCTCTGCTCGGGGTGCAAATCGGACAAGACCGTGACATCGTCGTGATCACGTCGTAATCTGACGCAATCCATTGGGTTGCGCTGATAGCGCCGACCCGCAGCCGTCGGATGGGTGAAAGCAGGTCATCGGTCGTATGACGTCAGTTGTCAGTCCGCACGTGCCGATAGAGAGCGAAGCCGCGCTCGCCCGGCTCGCTCGCGGCGAGACCGACGGCATCGAGGTGCTCAACCGGTACGAGACATGGCCCCGGCGCTGGCAGGTCCGCCTCACCGCGATCGCCCTCGGGGGCCCCACCGACGTGCGCCGCCCTGTCCAGGACGCCTTGGACGCCCGCGGCAACGCGCACCGGGCCGTTGTCGTCACCGCGCTGGGCTCGTCGCGTCCGCTCGTGCGCCTCGCCGCTGCGCACTGGCTCACCCGGGTCCCTGCCCGCAGCGCTGTGCGCGCCCTGGAACGTGCCCTGGTCGCCGAACGTGACGACAACGCCGCCGTGGCCATGCTCGACGCGCTGCTCGCCTTGGGCCGTCCCCTCGAACGTTACCTCGGGCTGCGCACCCTGCCTGACCGTGCCCGGGCCCTGGTCGGCGAGGGGGTCCCACCTGAGCTGGACTGGATCGACTGGTCATCGGCACCCCGGGTGCGCTGGGCCAGCGGTCTGTACGTCGACCCGACCGTGCTGCAGTGGCTCGTCGTCGTGGCCGCCAAAGCCGGCACCGCTGAGCCCAACGCACGGATCGTCGCCCACGCCCGCCTGCTCGACCCCGCCGACGCCACCGAGCTGGGCCTGTGGTTGCTGCGCGGGTGGATCGACGCCGACCTCGTGCCCATCGCCGCTGCTGAGGCGGTCCACCGGGCGCGGGCTGAGGCGGTCGCCCGTGCCGGGCACGATGGTTCGGTCGACCAGCTCACCGCAGCGGTCCTGCCGCGCCACCTGCGCACCCCCGCCGGGTCGGCCCTGGCGTCTCGAGGGGTGCTCGGCCTCGTCGCGGCGACCGGCCGCGCAGGTGTGGCGCCGACGGTCGCCGCCTACCTGTCCGCCTGGTACGCCGAACGTCCTCAGCAGTGCCAGGCGCTGGTGTCGATGCTTGGGTGGGTCGACGACCCGGCCGCCACCGAGCTGTTGCTCGCGGCGCACTCGCGGTTCCGCAGCTCGGCGGTCCAGCACGAGGCGAACCGGGCGGTCTCGGCCCTGGCCGAACGCCTGGAGTGGACGACCGAAGACCTGCTCGCCCGGACGGTGCCCACAGCAGGCACCGATGAGCAGGGTGTGCTCGAGCTGTCCTACGGCGACCGGGTTTTCGTCGCCACCCTCGATGCCTCGCTCGCGTTCGTCCTGCACGACCCCGACGGCCGACGGATCCGGTCGCTGCCCACCCCCGTCATCACCGACGACGTCGTCAAGGCTGCTGAGGCACGGCGGCTGCTCGTCGAGGCCCGCCGCGAGCTGCGCGCGACCGTGAGCGAACAAGAAGCCCGGTTGTCCCAGGCTGCGGCCAAAGGCACCACCTGGTCAGGCCAGGACTGGTTGCGGCTCGTGGTCGCCCACCCGGTGCTCGTGCGCCTGGCGTCGCGGCGGCTGTGGACGGTCCGCAGCCACGGGGTGATACAGGAGGTCCAGGTCACCCTTGACGGGTCGGTGCTGGACATCGACGACCGTCCGGTGGTCATCAGGCCCGACGCGACGGTCTGGCTCACCCCGAACTGAGGACACTGGGGGACACTGGGGACGGTTCCTGTGTCCTGCCTGGTCAGGGCTAGACGTCGATGATGATCGGCCCGTCCAGGTCGTCCAACGCGTGCAGGTCGGTGTCGGTGGTGATCAGGCCCACACCGTAGGCGTAGGCGATCGCAGCGGTCCACAGGTGGTTGGAGTCCACGCGCTCACCAGCCGAGGCCAGGCGGACGAGCAACGACGCCCAGCACGAGGCGACCTGCTCGTTGATCTCCAGCACGGTGAAGTCCGAGACGAGGTCAAGGGTGTGCTGGCGGACCTCACGGGTCTCGTCGTCAGGCGCGGACAAGATCCGTGCCTCCAGCTCGGCCAAGGTGATCGGAGACACGTACAAGAACTCGGGGAAGCGCTCAGCCATGAGCGGCCAGGCGTTCTCCTCAGCGATGAGCACGCTGGTGTCGAGCAGCCCGTACTTGATCGTCAGGGTTGTCGAGTCCGCCAAGGCCACTCCCGTGTTCTCTGCGATGGTCATGCCACGAGGCTACGGTACTTTCGGGCAAATGGGGAGAGATCCGGGCAGACGTACACCCGATTGAGCCGGAAGGCCCCCACCATGGCCCACCGGCCGCAGCGACTGCGTCGTGCCTGGTCAGACCCCGTCGGCGAACCCCAGCTGGCGCCAGGCCTCATACACACCGACGGCCGCAGCGTTCGCGAGGTTCACCGACCGTCGTCCAGCGAGCATGGGGATCCGCACCTGCGTGACGACCCGCGGGTGCTCGAGCACCGCCGCGTCGAGCCCGGTCGGT
>WRCL01000335.1 GCA_009783975.1 Micrococcales bacterium | reverse complement strand
CCGCTGGAGATGACCAAGTGGTTCGACACGAACTACCACTACCTCGTGCCCGAGATCGGGCCGGACACGGCGTTGCGCTACACCGGCACCACCGACGACGGCAAGTGCCACTGCGAACGCGAGCTGCCACGCTGCGGGGGGCACTCGCGGCCGGTCGCCGAGTTCCGTGAGGCGCTTGACGCTGGGGTGCTGACCCGCCCGGTGCTCGTGGGACCGGTGACGTTCTTGGCCCTGGCCAAACCCGCCCCTGGGTCACCTGAGGGCTTCTCCCCGCTGGAGCGCTTCGACGAGCTGGTCGAGGTGTACACCTGTGTGCTGCGCGACCTGGCCGACGCCGGGGCGACGTGGGTCCAGCTGGACGAACCAGCGCTGGTCTCCGACACCCTCGCGGTGCCGGCGGACGTGGTGACCGCCGCGTACAGGCGGCTCGTCGCCGCTTCGCAGCGTCCGGCGCTGTTCGTCGCCGCGCCGTACGCCGACCTGGGCGACCACCTGGTGACCTTGGCCGCGACCGGCGTGGAGGCCATCGGCATGGACCTGGTGCGTGGCAGCACGCCGATCGACGACTCGGGCCTGCCGGTGCGTTTCCCCTGGCCGGCGCCGGGGCTGGACAAGGTCACGCTCGTCGCCGGGGTCATCGACGGGCACAACGTGTGGCGCGCCGACCTGGACACCAAGCTCGCCGTGCTGCACCGTGCGCAGACCCTGGGGGCCGCGGCCGTGACCGTGTGCACCTCGACCAACCTGTTCCACGTCCCGCACGACGTGGCTGACGAGCCGGCGCTCGACGCGCGTCTGGCGTCGTGGTTGGCGTTCGCCGACCAGAAGGTCGTCGAGGTCGTCACCCTCGCCACAGGCCTGACCGCCGGGCGTGACGCGATCAGCGCGCAGGTCAAGGCGGCCTCTGAGGCCCTGTTCGACCGGGCTGCCGCCCCCGGCGTGGTGAACCCGCACGTGCGCCAGCGCGCCGGCGAGCTCGACGAGGCGTCGTTCGCCCGTGGCCCGTTCGCCGCGCGCCGCGCCGCCCAGGACGCCCGGCTGCACCTGCCGCCGCTGCCGACCACGACCATCGGCTCGTTCCCCCAGACCCAGCAGATCCGCGACGCCCGCGCCGCGTTCGGGCGCGGCGAGCTGACCGCCGAGCAGTACGACGAGGAGATGCGCGCAGAGATCCGCCGCGTCGTGCAGCTGCAAGAGACCCTCGGGCTGGACGTGCTCGTCCACGGTGAGCCTGAGCGCAACGACATGGTGCAGTACTTCGCCGAGAACCTCGACGGGTTCGCGGTGACCACCAACGGCTGGGTGCAGTCCTACGGGTCGCGGTGCACCCGCCCGTCGATCTTGTGGGGCGACGTGACCCGGCCCGCGCCGATCACCGTCGGCTGGTCGTCGTACACCGCGTCGCTCACCGACAAACCCGTCAAGGGGATGCTCACCGGGCCGGTGACGATCTTGGCGTGGTCGTTCGTCCGCGACGACCAGCCGTTGGGCGCCACCGCGTTCCAGGTGGCCCTGGCCCTGCGCGACGAGATCTGCGACCTGGAGGCCGCCGGCATCCCCGTCGTCCAGGTCGACGAACCAGCCCTGCGCGAGCTGTTGCCGCTGAAGACCGCCGACCAAGCGTCGTACCTGGACTGGGCTGTGCGCTCGTTCCGCCTGGCCACAAGTGGCGTCCGCGCCGACACCCAGATCCACACCCACCTGTGCTACTCGGAGTTCGGCGAGGTCATCGACGCCATCGACGGCCTGGACGCCGACGTCACGTCCATCGAAGCGGCCCGCTCGAAGATGGAGATCGTCGCCGACATCGCCGCCCACGGCTACCCCCGAGGAATCGGCCCGGGCGTGTGGGACATCCACTCCCCCCGCGTCCCCTCCAGCGCCGAGATGACGACGCTGCTGTCTGGCGCCGCCACCCAGATCGCCCCCGACCTGTTGTGGGTCAACCCCGACTGCGGCCTCAAAACCCGCCGCTACGAAGAGGTCACCCCGTCGTTGGAACACCTCGTCGAAGCAACAAAAGCAGTCCGCGCGACCTTGTGACCCATCCAGGCGATGATGGGCCCACGCAGAACCCCGACGACGTATTCGTTGGCGGTTGGTGTATGAGGACGAGTTCGGCTTGGTCGAGACGACCTGCCAGACCGACGGTCATTGCCTGGTGTTCGAGTTACACGGCCGCACGTTTCGCGGACGCTCCTTCAATCTGCTCGAGGTGGACGGTGCGGAGATGGTCGACCTTCCACCCGACCAGCTTCCGGTGAACAAGTCCGGTGACTTGGTCGCCAAGTTCACCATGACGCCCGTCACGGTCGTCGGCGTCCGTCCGCGTGTCGCCCTGGCCCAAGGCAGGACACGCTGACAGCCCCGGCGTCTGAATGTTCCGTCTATCGTGGATGGACGCTCTCCCGCCTGCCGCCGCTCCTATCCCGATCGTCCGCGTACAACCTGCTCGACTAGTACGGGGTCTCGGTGCGTGTGGACGACAGCAAGAACACGGACAACTGGCTCTGCGACGCGGTAGACCACCATGTATGGGAACACTCGAAGCACAAGGTGGCGGTAGTCGTCGAATACCGCCGAACCCATGAAGGGGAACAACAAGATTGAGTCCGTCGACATTTTGACGTCTTCGCGGAACCGGCCCGGAAGACCGGAATCAAATTGTGAGTAGTAGTCCACAGCTTCGACGAGATCGCCTTCGACGAAGGGGTGGATGCTGAGCGTCAGCCCCACTTGTGCTGCATCCGCGAGTCGAGCTCGTCCCAAGTCAGACCGATCGACGGGTCAACTTCCATCTGGGCGTCGCGCTGACGGATCGTCTCCTTCTGCGGTTCAGACAGGCCGTCGGAAGCGGGGACGAGAGTCCGTTGGAGAAAATCGATGACGTCCAAGCGTTCAGCCGGGCTGAGCGAGCCCAGCGTTTCTTGCAGCGCCGGTGTGACCATAACCCCATCGTACCCGTCGCGCTCCCGCCGTCCGCAGCCAGAGCAGATCCAATCACCCCTGACTGGCGCGAGTCGCGGCAACGCCTGAACCCGCACCGGATGCGCGACCAGCGCCGGCTGGTCCGGCCAGCGCCGGGGGAGCGGTGTCCAGCCGGGATCTGGAGCCAACTGGGCAGCACTGCAGCCCGTCGCGTCGGGCACTCCGAAACGGTCGGCCACCTGCTCCGCGAGTGCGGTTATCGTTCTGAGACCACATGGACATACTTGCGGTCGGAGGGTCTGAGGGAGGCGCGGATCTTCGTGTCGAAGGTCGCCAAGACACCGCCGTGAGCGATGGCAAGGTTGAGCAGGTATGTGTCGGTG
>WRCL01000334.1 GCA_009783975.1 Micrococcales bacterium | reverse complement strand
AGGACCAGCACGGGGGCAGGCAGTGCGAGCGCTGTGGCGGCCACGACGGCGTCAACGGTGAGGTCACGTGCTTTGCGTCGTGTCTTCGCCGCTTGGGCGCGCAACCGCCCGGCTGTCACAGCGATGTCGTCGGTGACCTCGATGGTCCGTACTGCGAAGATGCGGAGGGCGTTGTGGACACGCGCGGCACGCGGTGTGCCGTCGGTGGTCTCGGTCAGCGTCAACGACGAGGTGCGCAGCACCGCATCGGCGTCGTGCGCCAGCTGCGCCCAGCAGTACATCGCCCGGTCAGCGCTCGCGAGCAGGCTCACTGCCTCGGCGTCCAAGACGACGAAGGGCTGGACGACGCTCACCAGCCGAGCTCGTCGCGCAAGGCGGCGACCTGTGCGGAGTCTGGTTCCCCGTGCTTGTCACGCATCTCCGCGAGGATGTCGACCAGGGCGTCGCGCTCGAGCTGGCGCGCGGTCGCGGCATCGACGTACGCCGAGAACCCGCGTTTGCCTGCCCGGGCGCTGACGCCTGCCGACGTGCTCTCAGACAGCGTCACCGAGTGCTGGACGACGGTTCTCGCACGAGCCATGCGTAAATGATAGTCGAACTATCATGGCAAGACAACGTCCGGAACACCACTGGCTCGTGACCCGTCCTCGGCCTTGCACCAGGTTGTCAGGACGGACCGGTCGCCGAGGTGAGCAGGGCGGTCAGGCCGGCCTCGCGCAGCAGACGGCGGGGGTAGACGGTCGTGCCGGTCAGGACGTAGCAGAAGGCGGCACGGACCTTGGCCAGGGGCAGGCCGCTGCGGCGCGACCAGGCCAGGCGGTACACGGCGAGCTGGACATCACGGGCGGCGCGGTCCGCGGGGGTTGTGGGCGGGGCGCCGGTCTTCCAGTCCACGACGATGACGGCGCCAGGACGGTCGGGGTCGGCGAACACCGCGTCGATCCGGGCGCGCAGGGTGATCCCGGCGACGGCGGTCTCGACCTCTTGTTCCAGGGCCAGGGGAACCATACCTGCCCAGGGCGTTGCCAGGAACGTCGTGCGCAGACGTTCGGCTGTGACGTCGGGGGCGACAGCGTCGTCGGCGCCGGGCAGGTCGTCGACGTCGACGAGGGTCGCACGGCCGTAGTACGCCTCGACCCACGCGTGGAACGACGTGCCGCGCCTGGCCCCGTCGGACGGGGCGGTGGGGACCGGGCGGCGCAGGTCCATGGCGAACTGGGACTGGTCAGCAGCGAGGCGGACCATGGCTGAGGCCGCCAGGTGCGCAGGCAGCTCGGTGGTGCGCACCGGGGCCCGGCGGGCTGCGTCCTCGGCGAGCAAGCGTGTGACCAGGAGGTCGTCGGGGTCGTCGGGGTCTGGTGGTGGGCCGTGGGGGTGGGCGGCGAGGACGGCGAGCACCGCGTCGGCAGCAGCGGTGACAGCGGCGCGTCGGCTGGTGACGACGGTGGAGACAGTGGGGACGGTTCCTCTGTCTTGCGCGGCGGCGGCAGGCCGCCGGCCCGCAAGACAGTAGGAACCGTCCCCACTGTCTCCACCGTCGTCCCGCAAGACAGAGGAACCGTCCCCACTGTCTTCGTCTGAGGAACCGTCCCCACTGTCTTCGTCTTCGCCGAAGGGGTCGGCGGGCCAGGTGGCGGTGCGGGCCGTGGCGGTGAAGGGGTTGTCGCCTTCGGGTTCGTCGGCCCAGGCCAGGACGTCGACCAAACCGTCGTCGACGAGCTCGGTGAGGAACGGGGAGACCGCGCGGGGCTGTTTCGCGGTCCCCCAGCGTGCCGCGGCCAGCAGCAGCGACTCGCGGGCGCGGGTCATGGCGACGTAGGCCAGGCGGCGTTCCTCGGCGATCTGGACCTCGGCGTTCGCGGCGGCGAAACGGTCGAGGCGTTCTGCGAGCTGGGTGCCGGTGGCGACCCCAGCGGTGTCCAGGGCGGGCAGGTCGTCGCGGTCGCCGCGGGCAGGGTAGGGCAACGTCGCCAGGGCGGTGAGCCAGCCTTTGTCACGCGGACCGTCGGGGCGCAGCGCCGCCGGGGTGGGGAACGACCCGTCGACCAGCCCGGGCACTGCGACGACGTCCCACTCCAGGCCCTTGGCGGCGTGGATCGTCGCGACCTGTACCGCGCACGGGTCTGGTTCGACGACGGGCAGCTCCAGGCCGTCCTCTTCGCGTTCGGCGACCTCCAGCCAGGCGAGGAACCCACCCAGGTCGGGTTGCTCCACCGCGCTGGCGTACCGGGCGGCCACGTCGGCGAACGCGTCCAGCCGCGCACGGGCAAGGCCTGGGGCGGCGCCGGGCACGGCCATGACCTCGATGTCCAGCCCAAGGAGCCGTTCGGTGTACGCCACGAGGTCTGGCAGGGCCAGGTGGTGCAGGGCCCGGACGCCGGCAAGCACCCGTCCGAGCTCGACCACCCGCGCCCTCCCGGTGCTGCTCAAGGTGCGCCCGTGCCGCGAGGTCCACCCCGGCGGCGGGGGCTCGTCGATGGCATCGACAATGCTCCCGGCGTCCTGCGGGTCGCCAGATGCGACCTGGGACACCAGATGCGACGGTGCGTCGTCGCATCTGGTGTCCCAGGTCGCATCTGGCGGGTCTTCGGGGGCAGACAGCTCCTCGGACCACTCGGCCAGGGCGTGCAGGTCGCAGATGCCCAGGCGTGTGCGCGCCCCGGTGAGCAGGCGCATGGCCGCGTCACCGCGCGACGGGTCGTGGGCCACACGCAGCGCCGCGACCAGGTCGAGCACCTCGGGGCTGGTGAGCAGCCCACCGAGGCCAACGACCTGCACCGCCAGGCCCTCGTCGCGCAACGCAGCAGCGAGCAGGTCGAACTGGGCGCGTTTGCGGCACAGCACCGCAGCAGTCGTGGCAAGCCCCGCCTCAGCACGGCGCGCCCTGGCCTCGGCGACGAACCGGGCGACCCCCGCAGCCTCGTCAGCGACAGTCTCGGCGACGAGGGCTGCGACCCGCCCCGCACCAGCCCCCGGCCGCGCGACCAGCTCAGCCTGGATCCACCGGTTTTCGCCGTAGCGAGCGTCACTTTGCGGGCTCTTTGTCTCTGGACCTGGGCCACCATCGGCTGCGCGGTGCGAGGGACGAGCTTCGGGGTGAGGGACGAACACACAAGTTCGTCCCTCACCCCGAAGCTCGTCCCTCGCACCGCGCAGGGGGGCTGCGGTGCGGTTGGCCACGGCGAGCACAGCGGTGTCGTTGCGCCAGGACGTGGCCAGGCCGAACACCGTCGCCGGTGACCCGTCGCTCCGGGCGAACGTCTGGGGGAACCGCGCCAGGCCCCCCGCCGACGCCCCGCGCCAGCCGTAGATCGACTGGT
>WRCL01000333.1 GCA_009783975.1 Micrococcales bacterium | reverse complement strand
TTCCCCGGGGTCGACACCACCGAGGTCTACCAGTTCCTCGACCGGCACGCCCCGGCCGACCCATGAGCCTGGCTTGGCCGGTGGCCTGAGGTACCGTCGGACGGTGAGCTATCCCGTGCACCAGCCTGGGCCCCTGCCGTACCGGCCGCCGCCGAAGACCTCGACCACTGGGCCGAAGGTCCTCACCACCATCGGGGCCGTCATGGCTGTGCTCGGGCTCGTCACCGGCGCCATCGCTGCGCTGCTGGTGGTCACGGGTATCGGCGACCTCAATGACCTGGACACGTTCGACACCAGCGTCGACGCGGCAGCCATCACCACGGTCGAGCCCGGCCAGACCCACACGGCCGTGCTCGAGGCCCGTACGCGGTACACGCTGTGGGCCAAGGACGTCGAGCACCAGCCCGCGGCCGCACCTGTGGTCGTCGCCCCGGGTGGGACGACGCCGCCGGTGAGCCCGTGGACCTACACCGTCAACGGTGCCACACGCTATGGGTGGACCTTCACCTCCTCGCAGGCCGGCGCCTACGAGGTGACAGCGCCGGAAGAGGGCCCGACGGTCGCCGTCGTGCCTGGCCCCGAGCTCGACGCGCTCATCAGCGGGGTCACCGGGTTGCTCAAGACCGTCATCGGCACCGTCTTGGTCTTCATCGCCGCCGTCGTGGGCCTGCCTGGTCTGGCGATGGCCATCGGCGGGGGGATCTGGTGGTCGGCCTGCACGACGAGGACCAAGGTCACCAACACGGCCACATGAGGTTCACCGCGCGGCACACGACGAGGCACCCCGTCGCGGCAGGGGGCGGTCGCGACGGGGTGCTCTGCGAGCCTACGGGACACCACGCGGTCAGTGCGGCAGTTTCGCTGCCGTTCACCCGTCCGTGGTAGGTGGATCTGGGCTCAGCGGTAGACCGGTGCAGGTGGCCCGGTCTTCTTCTTGCGTGCGACCCACACGATGATGCCGACGAGGGTCAGGACGAAACCCAGGACCATGACGCCGATCCCCACGAACAGCACCACGAGCCCGGTGCTCATCTTCGACGCGACGTCTGAGGAGGTCACGACGATGTTGCCCGAGCTCAGGTGCGGAGCGGTGATCTGGTAGCTGCCAGCCTCGTCGGTGGTGAACTTCCACTGCAGCGTCGCCGAGAGGTTGCCTGACGACGCGGTGCGGCTGCCAGCCACCGAGTCGGACACCGACATCACCTCGCCTGCGGGGCTGATGACCTCCGGGTCGTCGCTGTACGACCCCTGCGACGACGACGCGACGATCCACACGTGGTAGGTCGAGCCGCGTTTGAGGTCGGCTGTGCCGGTCTGAGCGCTGCCCAGCCGCGTGACGACTCCTGAGCCGCCGCTGTCGGAGACGACCGCTGCGACAGGCTGGGCCATGAACACGATGCCCATGACGAGTCCGGCCACACCGAGGACAACAGCAACAAGACCACCGAAGGTGAGGATCTTGCCGCTGGTCGTCGACCTGGGCGGCCCGGCGTACACCGGCTGGCCGTACCCAGGCTGGGGCGGGTAGCCCTGCGGGTAGCCCTGGCCCGGCGGCGGGTATGCGCCCTGGCCGGGACCAGGCGCGTATCCCGGTGGGGGCCCACCAGGCTGGGAGTACCCCGGGGGAGGGACGTCAGGCTGCGGCGCGTACCCAGGCGCCGGCGCGTCAGCCTGCGGGGAGTATCCCGGTGCGGGCGCGTCAGGCTGCGGCGCGTACCCCGGCGGCGGCCCATCAGGCTGCGGCGCATACCCAGGCGGCGGCGCGTCAGGCCGCGGCGCAGACCCCGGGGGTGGCGCGTCAGGCTGGGCGTACGGCTGCGGCTGGTACCCAGGCTGGGCCGGCTGGTCGGGTGCGGGGGCGACAGGCTGGCCCTGGTCCGGCGAATACCCAGGCTGAGGGGGGTTGACCGGTTGGCCCTGGTCTGGGGAGTACCCAGGCTGGGGCGAGTAGCCAGGCTGGGCAGACGAGTCTGGTTGGCCGGGGTCTGGCTGGCCGGGGTCGCTGGGGTAGCTCATAGAAAAACAGTACTCGGCAACCGTGGTTTCGGTATCTGGGGGCGGCCGTTCCCGGCGTGTGTCGCTCCCGGCGCCGGCGTGGCACATGTACGTCGTGCGCACCCGCACGAACCTTCCGTCCGCGTCAGGACCACCTCACCTGGATCCACCGCGGTGCACCAACAGCGCCGCGGCGACCCGGCGGCGTCGCCTGTGTGTTCACCCGAACGACGGTGTGCGCGACTCGGCACTCGATGAGGTGAAGTTGAGTCGAGGCGACTCAAGTTAGCCGCGTCGAGTTGCATCTGAGCCGGGAGTGGGGCCAGACTTGAGCCTGGCGGACTCAAGGCTCCGCACGAGATATGGGGGTCGCCCCAGAAGGAAGGCACAAGGCAATGGCACGAGTCGTCGGGATCGACCTGGGCACGACCAACTCCGTCGTGGCGACGTTGGAGGCAGGTGAGCCCACCGTCATCGCGAACGCCGAAGGCGCCCGGACCACACCGTCAGTCGTCGCGTTCTCCAAGACTGACGAGGTCCTCGTCGGCGAGATCGCCAAACGCCAGGCGGTCACCAACGTCGACCGCACCATCACCTCGGTCAAACGCCATATGGGCACCGACTGGAGCTGTGAGGTCGACGGCAAGACCTACACCGCGCAGGAGATCAGCGCCCGGGTGCTCGGCAAGCTCAAACGCGACGCCGAGTCGTACCTGGGCGAACCGGTGACCGACGCGGTCATCACCGTCCCGGCGTACTTCTCCGACTCCCAGCGCCAGGCCACCAAGGACGCCGGCACCATCGCCGGTCTCAACGTGCTGCGGATCATCAACGAGCCCACCGCCGCTGCGTTGGCCTACGGCCTGGAACGCGGCAAGGAAGACGAGCTGATCTTGGTCTTCGACCTTGGCGGTGGCACGTTCGACGTGTCGCTGCTCGAGGTCGGCAAGGACGACGACGGGTTCTCCACCATCGAGGTGCGTGCGACCTCTGGTGACAACCTGCTCGGCGGAGACGACTGGGACAACCGGATCGTCGACTTCCTCGTCGCCGAGGTGAAGAACGGCTACGGCCAGGACCTGTCCAAAGACCGCGTCGCGCTGCAGCGCCTGCGCGAAGCCGCCGAGCAGGCGAAGAAAGAGCTGTCGTCGGCGACCTCGACGAACATCTCCATGCAGTACCTGGGGATGAGCGACAACGGCCCGATCCACCTGGACACCAAGCTCACCCGCGCCCAGTTCCAGGAGATGACCCGCGACCTGCTCGACCGCACCCGCGCCCCGTTCGCCTCGGTCATCGCCGACGCGGGGATCTCCGTGGCCGATATCGACC
>WRCL01000332.1 GCA_009783975.1 Micrococcales bacterium | reverse complement strand
GTCGTGACGCTAGCCCGCGACAAGGCCGGGCCAGACTCCGGCTGGCTGCCCAGGGGCGGATGTTTCGGCCTGAAACATCTGGGACGGCTATTCAGAAACAGTGACAGGATTTTTGGCCGAGCTGCCTCGGCATCGGGTGCCGGGGGCGTACCATCAGGTCATGGTGCGTGGCTTTGTTGGTGAGTCTGCGCTGGTCGGCGACGACCTGGGCCTGGCGTTGGCCCCAGCGTTGACACCTGTCGGGCTGGTCCCGGCGCCCAGCTTCTTCCATGGGTGCGCGACCCGTCCGCAGGTGCTGGCCCGGGGTTTGGTCACCTTGGCCGACATCACCGAGACGCGGTACTTCCGTCCGGCCCCGGCGGGTGTGCGGGACCCGGTGCTCACCGCTCAGGGCGACCGGCTCCGGGCCGAGTGCTTCTCCGCGTGCACCGGGGTGTACGTGCGGCTGGACCTGCTCGGCGACGGGTTCGACGCCGGCGAGATCGGGTACGGAACGACGAACGTCGACATCACCGTCGCTACCCGTCAGGCCCTGAGCCAGGTGGTCGGCGACCAGCTGTTGCACCTGGACGTCGGGCTCGAGGGCCTGACAGTGTCCAGCACGGACCAGACCTCGCACGAACGTCCGGTCCAGATGCCGGCGCGCTGGGTCCCAGCGCTGGGCGAGGTTGCTGCGGCGCACGCGGGCCTGGTTGCCCGGGCGCACCTGGATACCACCGCGGCACGCGCTTTCGTCGCGGGGCTGCCATCGTCCAGCGGAAAGTCCCGCTCAGGCTGGGTGTCGGCGTCCGGCACAGGTGCGCAGGTCAGCCCGCGTCCGTCGCGCCACGCTGTGCACATCGCCGGACTGCACCGGCTCGCGGCCCTCAAACGCCTGCTCGCCGTGGTCCAGGGCATCTGGTTCCATGGCCCGGCGGACGCGTCGGCCGGGGCGGCGCTGGTCACTGTCGAGCTGCCGGCCGCTCGTCTGGTGCTCGGCCTGGCACCTGAACCGTCGCGCGGGTACGGCGGGAACGCAGAGCTGCCCCCAGCCCTGGCCAGCGCGACCGTGACCGAGGATGCTGACCTGGTCTCGACAGTTCTGGCCTTCGACCCGGTGATCGACGCGTCCTTCCTGGCTCGGTCCACCGGACTGGCCGAGCGCCGGGTCCGCGACGCGCTCGCGGTGCTGGCCGCGTCGGGACGGCTCGGCTGGGACGCTCACGACGAGGCGTGGTTCCACCGCGAGCTACCGTCCGACGCAGTCCGGGTCGACAAGGACAACCGCCTGGCCGCTGCCCGCGCGCTGGTGGCCGAAGGTGCAGTCACGCCCTGGCCCGGCGAGCCGGACGTCTGGGCGGTCCGCTCTGGCGGCACGACCTACCGGGTCCGCACAGATCCGCACGGTGAGACTGCGATGTGCACCTGCACCTGGTACCTGGACCATGGCCGCGCGACCTGCACGCACGTCCTGGCAGTTCGCCGCTCGTCCCGGCCCGGGGGAGACCTGGTGTCCGACGAGAAGAATCGGTGAGGGGATGAGCGATTTGTTCGAGCAGCGCCGGGGGCCGTTGCTGCGGGATTTCCAGTCGCACACGCTGCGCGAGATACTCATCTACTTTCGCGACGGCACCCATGACGAAGAACTCGACGCCTCTTTTCTCCACGCCGTGGACGAGGCGGACGAGACATACACATTGGGCCACGAGTTCTTCCTCCTTCCCGGGATTGACGGCGACGACGAGGAGATCGAGGTGTTCGCAGCAGAGCACGACATCGATCCTGACGCCGGATATCTTGGTCAGCACCTGGTGGACGTTCTCAGCGTCGCAAGAGAGAAGTTCGACGGGTACGGCGGTCGGTACGTCCTGGAGAACGGTCGTGACCACACGCTCCAAGAATTAGCCGACGCCTTCAACTACTACCTCGAGCACGACGCTTTCCTCGTTCCTCCCGCGGAGGCTGGTTGATGATCCGCAACCCGAAGCTGGCCGACGCGGTCTCGGTCTTCACAGAGCTCGGCTGGGCTGAGGCGACCTACGCCGATGCGCCGCACCTTCCTCTCGGGTCGAGAGCCCAGCGGAAGGCAGCGCTGGACGGGCTCCGGTCCGAGGACTGGAGCGGGCGGCTCCGTGCCTGGGGGCGGGACGACCCGTCGGTCGACATCGACCCGATGATGTTCTTGCTGTTCGGGATTCGTGTCGGGATCGGAGCCGGGCAGGCAGCCAGCCTTCTGCGGGTGGGCCGTTGGATGGGGGCGAAGGTTCCCCACGACGTGCTGTGGGCAATCATGGCAGGGCGCGGCCCTGCGTTCGCGCGGGCTTTCGTCCGCAGCGCTGGCGGTAGCGCCATGTCGGTACGGCTGGTGGTCCATCACCAGCTGCCGGTACCCGAGGACCCGGACTATCTGTCGTACTGGGCGGTCTACGCCGCCAGGGCGTTCACAGGTGACGCCTCGCTGCTGCCGGACGAGACGTCCGTGGACGAAGACCTGGTCCGAGACCGGTTCGTCGACCATCTGCACGCCCGGGCGGTGACCCGGCTGCGTTCCAACACCGACCCTGCCGATGCTGGTGAACGGTTTGGCCAGGTGCTCGGCCCGGCGGTCGCGCGAGGGTGGCTGGGCCGCAGCGAGGCGGTCGACCTGGCGGTGACCGGTCTTGACGCTGCTGGTCGGCCGAGCGACCGCAGGATGTGGATGACGGTTCTGGAAGAGCTGCGTGTCACCGACGCCGAGATCCTCGCTCGTGCTCACGCGTTGGTCCCGGTCCTGGCGACCGGTGACGCCTTGGTGGTCGGGCGGCTCGCGCCGGTGCTCATCAGCGGGGCGGCAGACCCACAGGCGTCCAGGCCGCAGACCGGCGGCGTCCCCGACGACGTCCTGCCTGATGTTGTGGCACCGGCGCTGACCGTGTCGACGAAGAAGGCGCTGCACCTGGTGCTCAGAGCCCTGGCGGCCCGCGTGCCTGGTGAGACGGTTCGCGAGACGCTCGCTCCGCTGGTCACCTCCGTGGATGTCGGGCACGACGCAGCCTTGGCCCGGGCTGTGCAGGCTGTCGTTGACGCCTGGGGACTCACCCGTGCTGACCCGTCCGAGACGCAGGCCGCGGAGGGTCTGTGGCGCATCGTCCCGCCGGTGTGGACGGTTCCCCGTTTCGACCACGGTGACCAGACCCTGGAGGCGCTCGTCCAGGCGACGACCGAGCTTGTCAGCCGGCGCCAGTCGTTCGTCGTCGACATCACGGTGGAACAGTTCCTCGCCCTGGCCAACGCTGTGGCTCGTCGCGACCTGGGGCTTGCCCGCACCGCGCTGGCCGGGCTCAACGAGAACCACGTCGGGGCGGGGCTGTCC
>WRCL01000331.1 GCA_009783975.1 Micrococcales bacterium | reverse complement strand
CTTGGCCGCGCGGACCCCTGAGGAGATGACGATGGCTGCTGGTGACAACCCGCACATCGCCCGCGCTGCGACGCTGGTCAGGCACTACAACGCTGATGAGCAGCTCCGTCACGAGCTGCAGGCCCATGAGCGGTTCTTGCACGACCAGGCCTCGCGTGAGCTGACCGCGCGCCTGGACGGCTTCGACGACGGCCACGCAGAAGGCCACGCCAAAGGCCGGCCGGACCTTGGCCGGGTGAAGAAGGCCTCGCGGGACTACTGGCGGTACGACGCCAGGAAGTTGCCGAGGCGTTCGACGGCTTCGTGCATGACGCGGGCCTCGGGCAAGGTGACCAGGCGCAGGTGGTCGGGGTTGGGCCAGTTGAAGCCGCGGCCGGGCACGAGCAGGATCTGCTCGGAGGTGAGCAGGTCGTAGACGAGCTTCTGGTCGTCGTGGATCTCGTGGACCTCGGGGTCAAGGTGGGGAAACAGGTACAAGGCGCCTGAGGCGCGCTGGCAGCTGACGCCGGGGATGGCGTTGAGGCCTTCCCACGCGACGCGCATCTGCTCGTACAACCGGCCCCCCGGGGCGACAAGGCCGTCGATGGTCTGCACCCCGGCGAGGGCGGCCTGCACCGCGTGCTGGGCAGGGACGTTCGGGCACAACCGGGTCGAGGCGAGCAGGTGGATCCCCTCAAGGAAGCCCTGCGCGTGGGCCTGCGGGCCGGTGACGACCAGCCACCCGGAGCGGTACCCGCACACCCGGTAGGACTTCGACAGGCCGTTGAAGGTCAGCACCAGCTGGTCGGGGGCGACGGTCGCGGTCGGGGTGTGCTGGGCGCCGTCGTACAAGATGCGGTCGTAGACCTCGTCGGACAGCAGCAGCAGCCCGTGGTCCGCGGCGATCCGCGCCAGGGCCCGGACGGTTCCTTCGGAGTACACCGCGCCGGTGGGGTTGTTCGGGTTGATGATGACCAGGGCTTTGGTGCGCGGCGTGATGAGCGACTCGAGCATCTCCAGGTCAGGTTGCCACCCGGAGGGCTCGTCGCACCGGTAGTGCACAGGGGTGCCACCGGCGAGGCTGGTCATCGCCGTCCACAGTGGGTAGTCCGGGGAGGGGATGAGCACCTCGTCGCCCTCGTCGAGCAGGGCCTGCATGACCATGGTGATGAGCTCAGAGACCCCGTTGCCCAAGAACACGTCGTCGACGTCGAACCGGGGGAACCCGGGGGTCGTCTCGTACCGGGTGACCACCGCGCGGCGGGCCGGCAAGATCCCCCGCGAGTCGGAGTACCCGTGGGCGTGGGGGATCGAGGCGATCATGTCCCCGACGATCTGGTACGGCGCCTCGAAGTCGAACTCGGCAGGGTTGCCGGTGTTCAGCCACAGGACCTTCTTGCCCTCGGCTTCCATCCGCGCGGCCTCGACGACCGCCTTGCCGCGGATCTCGTACAGGACGTTCTTCAGCTTCGACGACTGGTCGAGGGGGCGCACAGACATACCTACAAGGGTAAGCCACCAGGTCCGGTACTCGAAGGGCCTGCTGTCAGTCTGTGCGGGGGACATCTGCGCCGGTGGCAAAGGGCAGCGCGCTGGCCTGCGACGACGCAAGCGAACCTCGGCACCGTTGAGGCCCAGTCCGGCCGACAGGCCACCGCCAGCATCACCGACGTCTCCATGCAGCTCCTGAGTCGAGAGCCTGTCGCCCGCGCCTCTTCCCTTCGCCGGCGTTGCCGACGCGCACGATCTGCGTTTTATCGTCCTGGTCAGACGAAACTTGCGCAGCAGCCTGCATAAAATGCATACTGAGGTCGTGACACTGTTGAGGTTCGCGATGGAGAACCACCGCAGCATCCGGGACCGGGCCGAGCTTGTGCTCGTCAGCTCGGCCTTGCGCACCCAACGTCCGGCGGACGGGGACTGGACGGCCGTCAGCCACCAGGTCGCTGCGGTCTTCGGCGCCAACGCCTCGGGCAAGTCGGCGGTGCTCGACGCCCTGCACTACGCGCAGACCGCGGTCAGCCTGTCGTCGTCGCAGTGGCTCAAGGAACCCAAGGTGCAGCGGGCCCCGTTCCGCCTCGACGCCGACCACCCGCATGCACCATCCACCTACGAGTTCGACCTCGTCGTCGACGGTGTCCGTCACGAGTACGGCTTCTCCGTCGGCCCGTCGGGTGTCGTTGCCGAGTGGCTCAACGACTACCCCAACGGCCGACGACGCCTGCTGTTCGAACGCTCTGGCGACACCTACACTTTCGGCCGCAGCCTGAGCCGGCCAGCGAAGATCTCTGGTGCCACCACCTCGCGAGAGCTGTTCTTGTCACGCGCGGCAAACCTCGGGCACGACGGGGTTGTCCCGGTGCACGACGCGATCGGCTCGGGGATCGACATCGTGCGGTTCGGTGACCACCACCGCTCCCACAGGCTGTCGGCTGTCATCGACGCCCTGGTGGACGGTTCGGTCACCCCGGAGCAGATCAACGTCCTGCTCCAGGTTGCCGACATCGGGATCACCACGGTCCAGATCCGTGAGGACCAGATGCCCGAGCATGTCCGCCAAGCCATCTCCCGCCTCGAGCGCGCCGCCAAGAAGGAGATGGACGACCTCGACAACACAGACCTGTACCTTCTGACCGAACCGGAGGTGCGACGCAGCCTGGAGTTCTACCACCGGGGCCAAGAAGGCCAAGACCAGCCCTTGCGTATCGACGACGAGAGCGATGGTACTCTCGCCTGGTTGTCGTTGGCGATGCCCGCGGTCCAAGCGCTGCGCGACGGCACTCTCCTGGCAGTGGACGAGCTCGACGCGAGCCTGCACCCACAGCTGTCAGCCGCCCTCATCGGCATGTTCACCGACCAGCAGATCAACACCCGTGGCGCTCAGCTGGTCTTCACCACCCACGACGTGCAGCTGTTGTCGCCGCAATCGCCAACCCCGCTGGCCGCCGAAGAGGTCTGGTTCACCGAGAAAGGGCTCGACGGCGCGACAGCGCTGTTCTGCCTGGCCGACTTCCCGCACCGCGAGGACGACAACTTGGCCCGCCGCTACAGCGCCGGCCGCTACGGGGCAGTACCTTCCGTGGCCCTGTCCCTCGTGCGCTCGCTGCTCCCCGAAATGCGCGACTGCGCATGATGGCACGCGGGGGGCATGACGTTCGACGCCGGCGGTCCCAGCGTCCGCTGCGCAGACGTGGCCTCGTGGTGACCGAAGGTGCCAAGACCGAGCCCCAATACGTTGACGGCGTCAAACAGCTGTTCCGCGAGTCCCATGTGGAGGTGAAGACTCACGGGGTGGGACGCGACCCGGCTAGCGTCCTGGCCAAAGCGGAACGTTTGCTGCGTGAGGCCAGAAGCGCAGACGAG
>WRCL01000330.1 GCA_009783975.1 Micrococcales bacterium | reverse complement strand
GTCGTTCTGCGCGCGCCAGGCCCGCAACCACCCGGCGATGGTGTGGACGACTTCTTCTGGGACGTCGAGCGTGGCACGATAGGTGATCATGTGGGGCTCCCTCGCGGGTCGGTATGTTGGCGCGTACCAGCTTTTCGCGCCGGAGCCCCACATGCCCGCGCGACACGCCGCGACCGTGCAGACCAGGGGCGCAACCCACCCCACGCCCCGGGGCAACACGTTTATCAGCTGGCCATCAGCCCGCACATTCCTGGTGAGAAAACCTCAGTGACGTGACGTTGCCAGCCCTTGTTGAGTCAACGATGGAAAAACTACTCCCAGGCACAGGGCGGGTGTGCCAGGCGCACGAAATCCCGCGAGGCTCAGGCGTTCGTCAACGAAATGGTCACCGACCCGATGGGGGGACAGGCGCCCACGGCGACATGGACGACCAGTGCGCGTCGGGCCGACCGGCAGAGGTCGGGTTCGAGATGTGCCGTCTCACGGGGCCAGCGCAGGTGCGCCTGACCCTGCCGTCCGCCGGTCCCGGGCAAGGATGGGTCCACGGCGCGACAGGCTCCGCCCGATGGCGCAGCCGACGTGTGGCGCAGTGATGGGGATCAAGCAAGCCGAGAGGTAGAACCTGGCACCGCATCTGGCCGAACGTCGACGAAGCCGGGCAAGCCACATCCCCGCACACCGCTGTGACCAGGCAAGACATAGGAACCGTCCCCATTGTCCTGGGGTCGGGTCAGGCAGGCAGGCCGAGCATCTGGGCCGAACGTTCCCAGTGCTCGTTGACGAGGCTGTCGTCATAGGCTTGGGGGTTGGTGCGGGCGATACGCCGGTTGGCGCCGTAGAACTCGCCGGAGACCCAGGTGGTGCCCGCAGTTCCTGCGGCGAAGTGGGCGAGGTTGCGCCCACCGCGGTCGGCCGACCCGAGGAACACCTTCAGCGGGGTGTGGTAGACGCGTCGCAGGATATGTGTCGTGCCGCCGGCGAACCCAGTGGCGAGGGTGCCTGGGTGGAACGCGAGGGTTGTCAGGCCCTGGTCGGAATACCGGTTGTGCAGGCCCCGGGTGAACAGGACGTTGCCGAGCTTGGCCGCACCGTACGCCTTGGTCTGGGTGAAGCCGTCGTAGCACTCGAGGTCGGCGGTGTCGATGTGGCCGAACATCCGGGCGGCGATGCTCGAGGTGTTGACCACGGCCGCCGTGCTGGCGAGCAGGACGTCCATCAACGTGTGGGTGAGCAAGAACGGCGCGAGGTGGTTGACCTGGAACGTGCGCTCGAACCCGTCGTCGGTGCGGTGCGGCCCGTCGAACATCCCCCCGGCGTTGTTCGCCAGGACGTCGATGCGCCGGCAGTGGTCCCGCAGCTCGGCAGCCAGGCGCCGGACCTGGTCAAGGTGCTCGAAATCGGCGAGGAAGTACCGCTCGACCCCGGCCTTGGCAGCCACCGCCGCCATCTTTGTCTCGGACCGTCCGACGAGCACAACCTCGTGCCCCTCACCTGCCAACCGGACGGCCGCAGCCGCGCCGATCCCGTCGCTCGCCCCGGTGATGACGATGGTCTTCACGGTGTCTCCTGTCGGTGCTGGGCCTCACCGCCAAGCAAAGCACATTCCCGCCGCCGCACCAGCCCCTGGACACTCCGGCCCCCGGCGCGGCGACCTCCACGGCCGCGACCGGTGCAAGACTCGCCGTCTCGATGTCTGGGTTCTGGTGCCCACACCTGCGCCACGCACGGGAATACTGGTGCCGAGCACACACGGACGGAGAAGACGTATGGGCCACCAGCACGTGGGTTTCGGCAAGTGGGCCCACACCTATGACGGCGGGATCCAGGGCAAGGTCGCGCGGTGGTTCTACCGCGCTGTGCTCACCAGCGACATCTGGTCCGGCTGCCGGGTGCTCGACGTCGGCTGCGGGACGGGCCGGTTGTTGACCCTGCTCGCCGACCGCGGGGCCATCGGCTCAGGCGTGGACGTCTCACCTGAGATGGTCGCCGTGGCACAGGCCGCCAACCCCCAGATGGACATCCGCGAGGGCACCGCCGAACACCTGCCGTTCGAAGACGCCGCGTTCGACATGGTCGTGACCTGCCTGGCCTACCACCACATGGACGCCCGCGAGACGTTCCTCGCCGAGGCGGTCCGCGTCCTGGTGCCCGGCGGACGTGTCGTCATCGTCGAACCACGTCTGGGTGTGTTGCGCCGCCTGGTCAACGCCGCGTTCGGTGCCCACGGCCACGTCGAACGGTTCGCCACCGCCGGCGAGATCCGCGCCGACCTCACCGGCCACGGCCTGGCCCCGGTGCGCACCCGCACCCACCGCCTCACCCTCCTCGTCGAAGCCCAAGCCGAAGACACTGGGGACGGTTCCTAATGTCCTTCCTGGTCAGCGGCGTATCGGGGTGCGGCACCGCCCTCGCCCGACGTAGACATAGGATGATTCGGTGACCAGTGTCGTGGCGCAGGCGTACCTGGAGACGTTCGACCCGTTGCTCGACCTGCTCGAGGCTTCCCAGGTGGCGGCCGCGTGGGAAGCGCCGTCGGTGCTCGTCTCGATGACGGTCGGTGACCTGGCTGCGCACCTGGCCCGGGCGGTGACGCTCACCCCGGTGTTCTTGGCGAACGACCCAGCTGGCACCCCGGTGACGGCACACCAGCGGCTCACAGCTGTGCCATGGGCGACGTCGGGTCCGGGGTCGGCCGCCAACACCGAGATCTGCCAGTGGGCCCACGACGACGCAGCAGCCGGTCCGCAGGCCGTCGCAGCCCACGCCCGGTCGGTGGCCCCGGGCGTGCGGGCCCTCATCGAAGCCCAGGACCCAGACCGCCGGGTCGGGTTTCCGGCTGAGGGTGTGTCGCTGAGCCTCGACGACTACCTGGCCCTGCGCCTGCTCGAGGTCGCCGCGCACAGCGACGACCTGGCCTGCAGCGTCGGCCTGCCGACCCCCGGCCTGCCCGCCCGCGCCCAACAGGCCCTGTCGCACCTGCTCGTCGACGTCGCCGTCGTCCGCCACGGCTGGCCGTCGGTGCTGCGGACTCTGACCCGGTCTGAACGTGCACCGGTCGCCGGGATCAGCGTCCTCGCGGCATCTCACACGGCGAAGAACGACGAGGTGAACGGGTCTTCGGCTGCCTCCAGCCATGGTGCTGGGATGTCGCCGGAGCCAGGCACGAGGATCCCTCCGGTGATCGCGCAGGTGGTGTCACGGTCGCCGAGGGCGGAAACCACCGTCCACAGGGCGTCTTCGTAGCTGTCCATGAAATAGGCCGCGCACCACACAGCCGTCGAACGAGGTAGAATCTTGCCATGACGACGGGGATCGACGACATCACGCAAGCAGCCCTCACATTGTCTGGGCGCGAGCGTGCGGCGCTCG